>CBDUPM010000174.1:0-6175 GCA_965369105.1 uncultured Bacteroidales bacterium
TGCTGGGTGGCTTCAGTGACAACTAGAGATCCAACTGCAGGCATCAATCAATGCATCATGTGTACATACCATTCCCATGCTCAGGGGCTACTACTGGAGTAGCAGAAGTAACCTATCGATTTTCTCCTGGAAAAGTTTGTCTTAAAACCGGGAGCCCTGCAATGGCTCAGTCCCTCACTTGCTGATGTGGATCTAAGTTTCCTCAGTTTTATTATGTTTATTGCCGTTATTGCATCAATGGTTCAGTTGGTGGAAATGATAATTGAGAAATTCTCTCCAGCCCTGTATTCTTCGCTGGGTATTTTTCTACCCTTAATTGCTGTAAATTGCGCAATCCTGGGAGGATCTTTGTTTATGCAGGAAAGGGAATATGCCAATATTGCTGAAGCAACTTCTTTCGGTCTTGGTTCAGGGGTAGGATGGTTCCTGGCAATTGTAGGTATTGCAGCGATAAGAGAAAAAATCAGGTATTCAAACGTTCCGGCACCTCTCAGAGGACTTGGAATAACCTTTATAATAACAGGACTCATGGGTATTGCCTTTATGAGTTTTATGGGAATTAAACTTTAGTATTAAACAGAATAGTTCAGGATCATGATAATATTAACTACTGAATTTGGCGTGATATTAGTCAGCATAGCAGTTTTTCTGCTGGTAATACTGGCATTGGTGTTGTTATTGTTATATGCAAGGGCAAAACTAACCCCTCAGGGGGAAGTATCTTTGCAGGTAAACGACAAAGAGTTTAAAGTACAGCCCGGAAGTACCGTGCTTAATACATTATCCAATCAGGGTATTTTTCTTCCCTCAGCATGCGGGGGCGGAGGAACCTGCGCCATGTGTAAATGCCAGGTAACAGAGGGTGGAGGCACTATCCTTCCAACCGAAACCGGATTTTTCACAAGAAAAGAACAGCAGAATAACTGGAGACTGGGATGCCAGGTGAAAATCAGGGATGATATGAAAATTCAAATTCCTGAAGAAGTTATGGGCATTAAAAAATGGGAATGCGAAGTTATTTCCAATGATAATGTGGCCACCTTTATTAAGGAATTCAAAGTCAGACTTCCTGAAGGGGAAACAATGGACTTCAGGTCAGGTGGATATATACAAATTGATGTCCCAAAAATAGAAGTTAATTTCAAGGATTTTGAGGTGAAGGAACAATTCAGAGATGAATGGGACAAGTATAAAATGTGGGATCTCAAGATGAAAAATTCGGAGGAAACCTACAGGGCTTACTCTATGGCCAACCATCCTGCTGAAGGAAATATTGTAATGTTGAATATCAGGATAGCCACACCCCCATGGGACCGTTCAAAAGGTGGATTTGCAAATGTAAATCCGGGTGTTTGTTCTTCCTATATATTCTCATTAAAACCAGGAGATAAAGTGATGGTTTCCGGGCCCTATGGTGAATTTTTTATAAAGGAAACAGATAAAGAGATGCTTTATATTGGTGGAGGAGCCGGAATGGCACCCCTGCGGTCACATATTTTTCACCTTTTCCATACCCTGAAAACAAAACGGAAAGTCTCCTATTGGTATGGCGCACGATCTAAGCGAGAAATATTTTATGAAGAACATTTCAGGGAAATTGAAAAGAAGTTTCCAAATTTTAAATTCAATATTGCCCTTTCTGAACCTGATCCCGAAGACAACTGGTCCGGATATACCGGATTCATTCACCAGGTGGTTCAGGATGAATATCTTAGTAAACATGAAGAACCGGAAGAAATTGAATATTACTTATGCGGACCTCCAATGATGAATGATGCAGTGCAGAAAATGCTGTATGATTTAGGTGTTCCGGATGAGATGGTCGACTTCGACGATTTCGGAGGATAAAAAATAAAAAAAAACCGCTTTTTGGATGAGAGAAAAGCGGTTTTTTAGTTAAGAGTATCTTTGATTTTAAAAATACCCCAGTACTTATGAGAAATACATTCTTCTTTATCATAGTCATTTCTGTTTTCATTCTTTTTTCATGTGAAAACAATAGTGAAAAAACTTATTTTAAAATTTCCGGATTTACCCAGGGAACATCCTACCATATTACCTATGCTCTTTCTGATTCCGTGAATCTTCAGGAAAGTGTCGACTCTATTCTTCTGGACTTTGATATGTCCATGTCTGCCTGGGTTGAAAATTCAGTATTATCAAGAATTAACCGGAATGAAACGGACCAGGTGGATGAAAAATTTAAAGCCCTTTATCGTATCGCAAGTGAAGTGAATAAAAATTCAGGAGGAGCTTTTGATTTAACCGTGATGCCCCTGGTTAATGCATGGGGTTTTGGCCCGGGGATGAAATCAGATATTGAGAAAAGTTTAATCGATAGTATTTTACAATTCGTTGGAATGGATAAAATCAAACTCGAAGGAAATACTCTGATTAAGCAGGATCCAAGGGTTTCCATTGATGTAAACGCAATAGCACAGGGCTATTCGGTCGATATTGTCGCATCCTTTTTTGAATCGCTTGGGATCAGCGATTATATGGTCGAAATTGGGGGTGAAGTAAAGACCAGGGGAAAAAACCCGAAAGGAGAAAGCTGGAAAATCGGAGTTGACCGTCCCGAATACGGAAACTTAATTCCCGGAATGAATATGCAGGTAATTCTTTCTATTAGCGGAACTTCCATGGCAACAAGCGGTAATTACCGGAAGTATTATGAGGAAGATGGAATTAAATATTCACATTCTATCGATCCTGAAACCGGTTATCCTATCAAACATGAAGTACTGAGCGCAACCGTTATTATGAAAGACTGTATGGATGCCGATGCCTATGCAACTGCCTGTATGATTTCCGGACTTGAAAAAAGTAAAAGAATGATTGAATCAGTGGATGGATTGGAAGCTTACCTTATTTATGCAAATGAAAAAGGAGAATTTGAAGTTTACTATTCGGATGGTTTTCAGCAGTATATTTATAAAGAGATTGAAAAGCCTTAAAAAACTTACTTTTCCGAATCACAGCTCCCTCCGCATCCGCAGGTAATTCCCTGGTTTTCAAGTTCAGGATTGGAGCTTGAACAACTACTTCCCTTAAAGACCGCTTTCTTATCAAAAAGCATTTTTATTGAAATGCCAAGAAAGGCTAATCCTAACAATATAAACGAAAGCAGAATTACTTTTAACATATCTGTGATTTTCTATTATAACAGGGGAAACAAGGTTTTTGTTTAGGCTGAAGCTTTCAAAATGCCCTCACAGGATCCACATCCTTCTTTTTGCATTTTTTTAAAGCACTTGATTTCTTCATGCTTCACACAGGAAATACCTTTTTTTCTCATATTTTTATTATGACCTACCCGGAACTCAGGGAATTTTCCATTCTTGACTATCAGTATTTTAAGTGACATACCTAAAAAACCCAGGCTTATAAGGACTATACTTATGATTAAAATCTTTAACAATGCTTGAACAATTATAATTATCAGTTGTAAGGTAGTTGGCAAAATTAGTCATTTATCGAGATATTTGTATATTTTGCAGAACATTATTTCGATATTATTTTGCAGCACTTAGCTTTGTAACTTTAAGCACCGAATCAAATTCTTGTCGGAGAAAAGAAAATGACTACAAAAACCCATAAGAACTCAGTTTTAAACCTTAGCGTTAAGGAAATACTCCAGGATTATAAAATGGCTCATATTAGCCGTAACTGCAGCATGGTTGGTCGCAAGGAGGTATTGAGCGGTAAAGCCAAATTCGGAATTTTTGGAGATGGAAAGGAAGTCGCACAGGTTGCCCTGGCAAAATTTGTACAACCGGGCGATTGGAGATCAGGATATTACCGGGATCAAACTTTTCTTTTTGCTACAGGTATTTCCAGTCCCAGAGAATTTTTCGCACAGTTGTATGGTGATACCCACCTGGATTGGAATCCGGGAAATGGTGGCCGGTCTTTTAATAACCACTATGCCACCCGGATATTAGATGATAAGGGTAACTGGAAAAATCAGCTGCAAAATGCCAACACTACTGCAGATCTTTCTCCCACAGCAGGCCAGATGCCCAGGCTCCTGGGTTTGGCTTACGCATCCAAATTATACCGGAACAATCCCGGTTTAGAAAACCAGGATAAGTTTTCTGTAAATGGAAATGAAGTTGCTTTTGGAATGATAGGAGATGCCAGTACCGCGGAGGGCCATTTTTTCGAAACTATGAATGCTGCCGGCGTTTTGCAGGTTCCCATTGTACTATCTGTTTGGGATGATGGGTATGGAATTTCTGTCACCAAGGAATACCAGGTAATTAAATCCAGTATTTCTGAAGCCCTTAAAGGATTTCAAAAGGAAAAGGATAGCAATGGAATTCTGATCTTTTATACCCGTGGATGGGATTATCCTGATTTGATTGAAACTTACCGTAAGGCCGTTGAAATCTCCCGGAAGGAGCATATTCCCGTTATGGTTCATGTAGATGAATTAACACAGCCCATGGGACATTCCACATCCGGATCTCATGAAAGATATAAATCGCCTGAAAGGCTGGAGTGGGAAAAAGAATTTGATCCTCTCAAGAAAATGCGGGAGTGGATGCTTTCTGAAAATATGGCAAATGAAAAAGAGCTGGATGAAATAGAAGCTGAAGCCCTGCAGGAAGTTAAAGATATTCAGAAAAAAGCCTGGATGAATTACCAGGAACCGATCAGGTACGAAAAGCATGAGCTTCTGAAAATCATAGGGGAAAGAGGCTGCAAATGTAAATCCGATAATTTCAATAAAATTGAATCCCTGGCAACAGATCTCAGGCGTATTGCAAACCCGATCAGGAAAGATATACTCAGCACAGCTAAAAGAGTTTTAAGACAGGTTTGTATGGATTGTCCGGTCCGGTCAGAATTACAATCCAATATTGGCAACTGGCTGCAGATTCAGAAAGTTCAGAATTATGAGAAGTATAATGCAAATCTTTATAATGAAACAGAAAGATCTGCATTGAAAATCAATGAAATTAAACCCATATACTCCGGAAATTCGAAAAAATTAAATGCAAGGGAAATCCTTAAGCATAATTTTGATAAACTTTTTGCCAAATATCCAAACCTGCTGACTTTCGGGGAAGATACCGGTAAAATAGGGGATGTAAATAAAGGACTGGAAGGCTTACAGGCAAAGTATGGTGAACTAAGAATTACAGATACCGGAATCAGGGAAACGACCATCATCGGGCAGGGAATCGGGCTCGCCCTGAGGGGTCTCAGACCCATTGCGGAAATTCAATATTTCGATTATTTATTGTATGGATTACAAACCCTCAGTGATGACCTGGCTTCCCTTCATTACAGAACGAAAGCCGGCCAGGCTGCCCCATTGATTATCCGGACCCGCGGACACCGACTCGAAGGAATATGGCATTCAGGCTCTCCCTTATCTATGGTAATTAATTCCATCAGGGGGATATATGTTTGCGTTCCCAGGGATATGACACGTGCTGCCGGGATGTATAATACGCTTTTGAAAGCAGATGATCCGGCCCTGGTGGTTGAACCCTTAAATGCTTACCGATTAAAGGAAAAACTCCCGGATAACGTGGGTGAGTTTTGTGTTCCCCTTGGAGTTCCCGAGGTTTTAACGGAAGGTACGGATATTACTATTGTTACTTATGGCAGTTGTGTGAGAATTGCTCTTTCAGCTATCGAACAACTCCTGGAATTTGGAGTAAGTGTAGAGCTTATTGATGTTCAGACACTTCTTCCATTCGATATTCATCATTTAATTTCTGAATCGGTTAAGAAAACAAATAAAGTCCTTTTCTTTGATGAGGATGTTCCGGGTGGAGCCAGTGCCTATATGATGCAAAAAGTAATAGAGGAACAAAAGCTGTTTTATCACCTGGATGCCGAACCCAGAACATTGGCAGCTATGGAGCACCGTCCGGCTTATGCAACGGATGGAGATTATTTTTCAAATCCAAATGTGGAAAATGTCTTCGAGACAGTATATGAAATGATGCATGATTCAGATCCCGAAAGCTTTCCTAAAATATATTAGGAAAAATTGCCCTGATTGCATAGTCTAATCAGGATTGATTTCTAAGTCGGTACAGACAGTATCCGGTTCTTCAGCAGAATTTAAAGATCCTTTCTGTCTTCCTCAAAAGTCCTTTCAATAGGGATTTCTCCTTCTTTGTATTTTCTGATTTTAAATCCTACACTTGCGATA
>CBDUPM010000175.1:0-6165 GCA_965369105.1 uncultured Bacteroidales bacterium
ATACGGCAATATCTACATCTGTTCCGGGTTGATCATCAGAAATGTTTTCATCGTATTCATTCTTTACAAATCTTCCGGCAAAATCTTTATATGTTTTTTCGTTAACTGATTCATTTACAAAGTTTTCATCCAGATCTTCCAGGCTGAAAAATTTTCCGGTTTTATCGACCAGGGGTTGAGGATTTCCTTCTTTGTCTGTTACCAGCAAAGGAGGTATATTATTCTCTTTCGCAACTTTATAGTCATCGGCGCCAAATGTTGGAGCTGTGTGAACTATTCCTGTTCCGTCCTCTGTGGTAACAAAATCTCCGGTTACAACTCTAAATGCTCCTTCTCCCGGATCAACCCAATCAATCAGTTGTTCATAATGAATGCCTTCAAGACTTTTCCCCGTAAATTCATCCAAAACCTTATAAGGAATATTCTTATCACCCGGATTATAGTCTTCAATGGACAGGTCTGCATTCTTTTCAGGAAAATAATCATGAAGCAGATCTTTCGCTAAAATAACAGTTATAGGGTCTGAGGTATAAGGATTAAAGCTTCTGACTTTAAGATATTTTATTTTAGGTCCTACTGCAAGAGCCGTATTTGAAGGTAAGGTCCAGGGTGTTGTTGTCCATGCCATTATAAACAATTCCGTATCCAGCCCTTTGAAGAATTTTTCTGAAAGTTCATCTCTTCTGACCTTGAACTGTGCCACCACCGTTGTATCCTTTACATCCCGGTAACATCCCGGTTGATTCAGTTCATGTGTACTGAGACCGGTACCTGCTGCAGGAGAATAGGGTTGAATGGTATAACCCTTGTATAATAAATTTTTCTTGAATAACTCTTTTAATAACCACCAAAGGCTTTCTATGTAGCGGTTATCATAGGTGATATAAGGATCTTTCAGGTTGATCCAGTAACCCATCTGATCGGTAAGATCTTCCCATTCCCGGGTATATTTCATTACCTCTTCACGGCAGGCCTGATTATATTCGGCAATTGAGATTTTCTTGCCAATATCCTCCTTGGTAATGCCTAACATTTGTTCCACGCTCAGTTCTACAGGCAAACCATGTGTATCCCATCCAGCCTTTCTGTCGACCCTATACCCATCCAGAGTTTTAAACCTGCAAATTACATCTTTAATAGCACGGGCCATAACATGGTGTATACCAGGTTTTCCATTTGCTGACGGAGGTCCTTCAAAAAACACAAAATTCTTATCATAGCTTCTGTTAGCCAGGCTATTTTCAAAAGCTTTTTCTTCCTTCCACTTCTTCAGGATCTCTTTATTAATTTCTTCTAGCTTAAAAGCCTTATATTCCGGAAATTTGGTGCTCATCTATAATCCCTTTAGTATGCTGTAAATAATGAATCTGCAAAGGTAGCAATTTTCCCTGTAATAAGGTATATTTTTGATGCAGGAATAAAGCTCAGAAGTCTTGCTCCAGGTTTAATGAATATTTACCGCTTTTCCTGGTAAAACAGTAATACAGAGAGATAATAAATCAGGAATTCGATTTTCCTAAACTAAATGTAAATGAGGTTCCTTTACCCGGTTTGGATCTGACATTTATAGTTTGACTGTGGGCTTCGATTACATGCTTAACAATTGACAATCCTAAACCGGTTCCTCCCTGGTCTCTGGATCTGGATTTATCCGTTCTGAAAAACCTTTCAAAAATTCTTGGACTGTCCTCTTCATCAATTCCTATTCCGTTGTCTGTTATTTCAATGAGAATATTTTGTCCCATGTCCATAAAGGAAACCTTGGTCTTTCCATTTTCATTTCCATAAATAATAGAATTTACAATCAGGTTATTCAAAACTTCAAATATTCTTTTCCTGTCTGCCCAAACGCGGATAGATTTATTATAACTTGCGGCAAATTCAAGTTTTATCGATTTTGCTTTTGCCCTCATTTCAAGTGTTTCAAATACTTCATCTACCATTTTAACGATATTGAAGTTTTCAAAATTAAGTTTCAGCTCACCGGATTCCAGGCGGGATATTGATTCCAGGTCTTCAACTATTGAAATCATGCGATTGATACTTTTTTCAGCTCTCTGCAGATAGAGGATATTAATTTTCTTATCCTCGAGTCCCCCATCGAGCAGGGTAAGAATATAACCCTGTATGTTGAAAATGGGGGTTTTTAGTTCATGTGAAACATTTCCAACAAATTCTTTACGGTATTTTTCTAATTGCTTTAGTTTTTTTATCTCTTTGGTTTTCCTGCTTGTCCAATCTTTAACTTCCTTATTCATCTCAGTTATTATATCCTTAGTCTCAAGCGTTCTTTTCAATTCCTTTTGTGATAAATTATACTCATGAATGCTTTTATATATGGGTTGTATCTTATCATAAATAAAACTACTTAATGTCTGGTAAACAATATAATAGGTAATTGCAAAAAATATGATTACGGTGATCGCGATTACTATCCAAATATTCTCAAATTGAAAATATGAACTTATAAATAAGGTTGTGCCAATCAGACTTGCGATAATTATTGCAATAAATATGGCTAATTCTCTGGGTGATGAAGATTTCATTTTGGAATTTTTAGATAAAATTAAAAAATATTCAAAGTCAACCGGAAAATACCCGGTAAAACAGCAAATGAAACAGCAAAAAGATATTCAAAAATGCTTTTTTTCGCGCACAAAAAACAATCCTGGCAATTAATACTATTAAAGTATTAAAACTGAAATATGAGAATATATTTTCAAAGTTTAATGATGGCCTGAGGATTTTGTTTGCCTTTCAGGAATTACCCGAGGAGGTTTTTAGTTTTAAACTGGTATTTTAGATTCAGAATCCTTCATATCTGAGGGGAACAGTTGTTTTTACTGATACTTAAAAACTGTCTATAAATTGATTAGCAATTGGGGGGAAAGTTTTAACTTAACTTTCGCCCAGTTTACGATGCAAAAGATCTTTCACTTCCCTTAGTTTTTCTTCAAGTGATTTAATATTCCTTAATATTTTTTGTCTTTTGGCTAATTGCAGATAGGTTTCCAAAACGGAAATCGAGCTAATAATCGGGTATATCTTTGAAAGATCAACATTATTGGATTGGGGACTGGTTTCGTTTGCACGGACTGTAATGGATACCGCTGTTTTCCGGATTTTGTCGCAAAGTATCCCGGAATTTCCTGCCTTTAACCTTTTGGTTGCTCCATAAACATCAGAAACAAGATATACCAGGGAATTCCAATCATTGAATGATATCTTTTCCATAATTATAAGATTAGGGTTTTAACCCTTTATGGAAAAAAGGTATAAAATCTCGGTATGCCGGTCAGAAAATTTATTAAAAAATTAAGAAAACATTTTATGCACGGCCATTTCAGAAATAATACTTTTTTAATTATTCCTTCTAAACCCAGAGAATATTCTTGTCCGTCAAACTGCCTAATCAAAATTCTTTTCCTATTTTCGTAAAAAATTTGAATTATGTTTTCAGGAATTGTTGAAGAAGCCGCTAAAGTCGTGGGCATTGAAAAAGATAAGGAAAATCTCCATATTACTATGGAGTGTTCCTTTGTTGATGAGTTAAAAATTGACCAGAGTATTTCACATAATGGGGTATGCCTCACTGTTGTCAGGAAAGACAAATCTACCTATACGGTAACTGCCATAAAGGAAACACTTGATAAATCCAATCTTGGATTATTGTCCGTTGGGGACAAGGTAAACCTGGAAAGGAGTACTCCTCTAAACGGGCGATTGGATGGTCACATTGTACAGGGACATGTTGATCAGACTGCTGTATGCCGGGAGGTAAGAGAGGCAGATGGCAGCTGGTATTTTAAATTTGAATATGATCCGGTTCAGGATGATTATATTACGGTTGAAAAGGGATCTGTATCCGTTAACGGGGTAAGCCTGACGGTTGTAAATTCAAGGGATAATTCATTTGAGGTTGCCATAATTCCCTTTACTTATGAAATGACAAATTTCCACCAGTTTAAACCCGGGACAGTTGTAAATATTGAATTTGATATTATAGGAAAATATATAGCAAAAATTCTTCATCAACAAACCCGGTAAATTTCTTATAATCAGCTTAAAAACCCATTCTAAATGAGTATGCCAGAGTCCGGAATTGTGAAATTCATTAAATCACATCATGTTCTGACACTAGCCACTTCCACTGAAAATACCCCCTGGTGTGCCAATTGTTTTTATACCTATCTGGAGGAGGAGGCAGCCTTTGTATTTACATCAGATCATGACACCAAGCATATTCAGGATCTCAAAGAAGGCAATAAAGTGGCTGGCAGTGTTGTCCTTGAAACGGAGGTTATAGGTAAAATAAGGGGTATTCAGTTTACAGGAAGTCTTTATGAACCAGATGAAAAATTAAAGAAAAAAGCAAAAAAATCATATCTCCATCGATTCCCCTATGCTGCTTTGATGAAAACTCATTTATGGATATTGGAGCTGGATTATATTAAAATGACCGATAACCGGCTGGGCTTTGGTAAAAAACTGATCTGGGAAAGATAGAATTTGAATTATTCGTGATTCTGCTGAAGCATCCAATAATATTCAAAAGACAATCTTTTTTACTAAAAATGCTAGCTTTGTAAAAAACAGAATATATGATTCTTGTAACCGGAGGGACAGGCTTACTGGGTTCACATCTTTTATATACTTTGGTTAAAAATGGAGAAGCACCAAGGGCGATTAAAAGAAGACGCAGTGATCTGAATGAAGTTAAGAAGGTATTTTCCTATTATACAAAAGAGGTTGACAAATATTTTTCAAAAATTGAATGGATTGAAGCGGATATTCTGGAACCCGAATCGCTTGACGATGTTTTTGAAAACATTAAATATGTATATCATGCAGCGGCTTTTGTATCCTTCGATCCCAAAGATTATAAAAACTTAATAAAAAATAATCAGCAAGGCACGGCAAATATTGTGAATGCCTGTCTTCAAAACAAGGTGGAAAAGCTGTTGCATGTAAGCTCCACAGCTGCCATTGGTCCGGGAATCAATGGTGATCCGGCTGATGAAGAGTGCATCTGGAATCCTGAAAAAAGCAATACCGGATACTCAGTTTCAAAATTTAAGTCTGAAATGGAGGTTTGGCGGGGAATGGAAGAAGGTCTGGCTGCCGTAATTGTAAATCCTTCAATCATTTTTGGTCCGGGATATTGGGATAAAGGCTCTTCTTCCATGTTTACGAGGCTAAAAAGAAGGTTAAAATATTATACCAATGGTGTTACAGGTTATGTATGGATTGAGGATGTGGTAAAATGCATGATCTTTCTTATGAATAGCGATATTAAAGGTGAGAGGTTTATAATTAATTCTGAGAATTTGTCTTACCGTGAGGTCTTTACAATGATATCAAATGCCCTGGAGGTAAAACCGCCATCCAGGGAGGTAACAATGTTTTTAGGCGAAATTGCCTGGAGGCTGGATAGTTTCAGATCTTTATTCGGATTTAAAAGAGTGATAACCAAAGATGCCATACAAGCGGGACAAAATGTATCCCGGTTTTCGAATGAGAAAATTAAGTCTTTGATGGGAATTGAGTTCAGGCCTGTAAAAGAGGTTGTTGAGGAGATTGTAAAAAAAATGCCCTAGTGTATAAGTTTTCACAGCAATCAGGGTTAATTTATTTATTTTTATACATATACTATTAAGGTAAATGAAGAGTCGTGTGCTATCCATTCTTATTGTAGATATGATCATTCTGATCATATCTTATCTCATTATGGTGGCCTCTAAAAACCCTTCGATTTCCTATCTTTCTCCCAGATATTTAATTGGATTCAGTATCTTTCTACTGGTATGGATTAGCTTTTCGGGTTATTTTAAAAAATACCAGTTTAAGAGAAAAAACACTTTACCTGTATTCCTAAAAAGAGTAATTATTTCCAATGTATTTAGCCTGAGCTTCATTTTAATCATTGTAATGGTATTCAATATTACAGGCTATTCCCGTCTTGTATTCTTTGGGACAATTATCATTGCAACCACAGCTGAAATATTCCTGGGAAACCTGTATTTTTTATTGATTCACACCCGCAATCAACGAACGGACTTGTTTAACCCTCCCCCTAAGAATTTTGATCTGAAAAGAGCCCGGCAGGGGGTCAATTACCGGGATCAACTTGTAAGCGATCATGCCATTATGCATGTTCTTGAAAGA
>CBDUPM010000176.1:0-6165 GCA_965369105.1 uncultured Bacteroidales bacterium
TTATGGGGTTGAAGCATCTGGTAAGGGAGTTGACACGGTGTTAAATGCAGCAACCATTGTAAACGGGCAGCCGGGAATTATCCATGGAAGTAAAACCCTCCTGATGCAATCGAAGGACGGACAAATTACAGAACCTTATAGTATCAGTGCTGGTCTTGATTATCCCGGGGTGGGACCTTTGCACAGTTATCTTGCCGGTTCAGGAAAAGCAAAATATCTGTCAGCGACGGATAAACAGTCATTGAAAGCAGCATTTCGCCTGGCAAAATTAGAAGGGATTATTCCTGCCCTGGAATCAGCCCATGCCCTGGCAGCTCTGGATCAAATGGAATTTGAAAAAGATGATATTGTGGTTGTGAATGTATCAGGAAGGGGAGATAAAGACATGGATACCTATATAAGATCAATGAATCTGGAATTATAAAGCAATGAACAGAATAGATAAATTATTCGGGGAAAAGAAAAATAATATTCTTTCCATATATTTTACAGCTGGTTATCCTGCATTAAATGATACCCTAAGAATCGTCAGGTCGCTGGACACACATGGTGCGGATATGATAGAAATCGGCATACCCTTCTCTGATCCTGTGGCCGATGGCCCGGTAATACAGGCCAGCAGTCAAAAAGCCATTGAAAAAGGAATGACCATTGAAATCCTGTTTAATCAATTGGAAAAACTCAGGGAAATTACGCAAATACCTGTCATTCTGATGGGATATTACAATCCGGTTTACCGCTACGGAATGGATAATTTTCTGAAAGATTGCAAAAGAGTGGGGATTGATGGCCTGATACTTCCTGATTTACCCCTTGAGATTTATCAAAAAGATTTTAAAGCCAGCTTTGATCAATCGGATATCAAAAATGTACTTTTACTGACACCCCAAACTCCCATCGACAGGATACATCAAATTGATGAAACATCCGGTGGATTTATATATATGGTTTCGAGCTATGCCACTACAGGGGTAAAAGGGGAATTTTCTGAAGCTCAGATAGATTATTTTAGCAGAATTAAAAGTATGAATCTCAGAAACCCGCTTATGGTTGGGTTTGGGATCTCAGATGCCAGAGGATTTAATACGGTATGTCAGTATGCTTCAGGTGGAATAATAGGTTCGGCATTTATCCGGGCATTGAATGAAAACGGAAAAATGGATGATAAGGTGAAGAATTTTATTCAATCCATAATGGATTAAAAAATCAGGCTGACAGAAGTATTGCAGCTAAATGATTTACACGATAATTATTCTGAATTATTGCCTTATTAAATTTTAAAACAAAAAAAGAACCGTCTCGAAATTATTACTGAGACGGTTCTTTTTTTCAGAAAAAGATGATTAATCTGCCAGCACAAAATAGATGGCTGTTTTCCATAATGTTGAATAAGGTTCCGAAGAAGGATCATTCAGGTATTCCTCAAAGCTTTCCCAGGTGATGTTTACCTGGTTTTTCTGAACATATTCCATCATTTTATTATAAGAATGTTCAAATTCCTCATAGGGACCGGTATGGATTGCCTGCAAACATTTTACTTCCGGAAATGAGCGGGCAATTACCTTTTTCCCGGATTTACCCATTGCTTCAACCGGAAATCCGCATTGTACATTGGTGGTACCCTGTTCCGGATCATAATTATAATAAAATCCAAATCCGGGACCGACTACCTCCAATCCCTGGGCCATGGCCTCCTGGTAGGCTGCTCCGAATAATTCTGACATATTTTGAGTGACTTCTTCCATGGTTCCGGAAGCTTCAGCTACCATGGCAAACATAGCGGGTTTGGTCACTTTTTTTAACTCTGACAATGTGCTTAAATGAATTTCATTGTTTTCATAATAAGCTTTTAAATTTTCCAGACCTTCCTCGTAACTTTTTTGTAACATGGATTTTCCTATGGCCATATAAAGCCTTCCTATTGGATAAGGAGCATCAGCTTTAAAGGACCAGGTAACTTTCGTTCCTCCCGGATTTTCTTCAAATTCCCAATTTACAATCGATTTATTTCCCTGATTACCAAATTCAATGCTAGAGGAAATAAATTGTCCAAATTCAATGGAATCAACTACTACCTTACCGGTTTTAACTTTTTCCCCATCCCATTCATAGCTTGTACCAATGTATCTTTCTTCTACATTAATGGTAACCTTTGTGGTTGAGTCAGTTGATACCCACGGATCCCATAATGGCCGGTCTTTAAACTTTGCAACACCGTCAAAGATCAGGATGGAAGATTCTTGAATTTCAGTCTCGGCTGATACTGTAACCTTTTTAGGGAGAAAGATTGCAATAATTAAAACAGCCCCGATAATAAGCAGGAAAACAATAAGAAACCATTTAAGAAATTTCATAGGATTTTAATTTTGATTAATAATTCGTCATCATATGCCTTACATATTATGACATTTTTTAATCAAAATCAATAGAGCGGCCCTTATTTATATAAAAATTATAATGCAGGAATCAGGAGTTTAGTTCAAAATTGCTTAAATCTTCCCGGTCTTTCTCTGACCATTTCCGGGTATTCACCTCTGCTGATCCGGAACACCATAATTCCGGCAGATTCTTATTTTTAAATGCCAAATCCAGAGCCATTTCAAGGGTCATTGAATGAGTGTTCACAGCTTTTCCCTCCAGGAAGCTCATTACGCCTTCATTCAGCATTCTGCCTGCATGGAGCGGAAAATCAAATAATTCCGGGAATAATGTTTGATTGGTGATATCAGCGAAATAGCTTTTACAGGAGTTCAGATTCATAGACAGGTATATCCTGCAGGCCATAGGCCTGGCTTTATAGGCCAGGCATTTATTATCATAAAGTAAGGGGCATGCACTACTATACCGGAGTATTTCTTTCATACTCAGCTTACTTGTTTTTTTATTTTTTTCACTTGCCCTGACTTGAATTTTTGAGATCATATCCGCATCCGGGAACCTGGAAATAAAGTCTGTTAGAAAGAAAACTTCAGGAAAATTAACAAAAACAGCCTGGTTACAACAGTAAGAACATCCTTTTTCACAGGCAATTTTATTCTTTTCCCTGGAAACAAGTTGGGTAAAGGAATCCAGAAGTTCCTCCACATTCTGATAAACTTTTTGGTATAATTTTCGAATCCGGGATGGGGTGACGGAGTCCAAAACGGAAGAAGCGAGCTTGTAACCGTCTATAAAAAATATCTGATCAATATTTTCATAATTATTTAGCATTATGAAAGATAGGAAATAGTTTGTATAAAAAAAACCGACAGAAATTAACCATCGGTTCAGTACTTAGGTTAGGGGAACTTTAACCCCGGTTGTAGAAGAATTTCTCGTGGACGATCTGCCCGTCTTCCCATTTCTGAACAGCTACTTCTTCCATTTGCATTCTTCCCATACCTTTAAAACTTGCGTCCATCCATGACTGAATCATAGCAACTCCTGATTCCTCATTAACTGCCAGATTTTTTATTTCCGCTCCATGTAGCTCTTCAACACTTGCCAGCCACTCAATTTCAAATTTGCGATTTGCATCCTTTCCAACTCTGGGTTCTTCATTGTTTTCCTGCATTACACAATTTTCTGCGTAAAATTTTTCAAATGCATCCATCATTTTTCCCTGTGCCAGCATGGCTTGCATTTCATCAACTTTTGATTTGAGACTCATTTTATTAAGATTTGGTTTATAGTAGTCTAACACCTGACCCTACAGATGGTTGGTGCCCATACTGTTATTAATATGTTAATGATCAGTCAAATCACTAAGATGTATGCAATGGAAATAAAATTATAAGATTTTGAATAAATAAGGGTTATTTATTCATTTTGATTTTTGCCAGGATTCCTGCCAGTCCTATACCGGTAATCATTTGCCAGATTCCCCACCAGGCTGCCATAAATGCCATACCCCCATTGGCAGCAAAGAGTTTGGGGTTAAAAATCAAAACCAGGGCAAGTCCTGAATTCTGAATCCCGGTTTCTATGCTTAAGGTTCGCCGGTCAGCTTTAGGAACCCTGAAAATAGTACCAACAATAGCCCCGGTTGATAAAGTCTGGATATTCAGGAATGTTACAATTACTCCAATGGGTAAAACGTAATTAGGGATATATTCGAGGTTTGCAACAAATGCGCCAACAATGAATGTCATATAGAGAAATATTGAAGTTATTTTTACCTGTTTCAGATATTTCTTCGAGATTACCGGGAATTTATGGTTAAACCACATCCCAAGAATTAAGGGGATTCCTAAAAGAATAAATACGGTTTTCGCCATTTGTAAAAAATCAATTTCAATCGGAATATTCAGATGCCCGGCCTTTTCATAAAAGCGGGTATATAATCCACCGTAGAATGCAAAATTTATAGGAGTCATTAAGGTGGCTGCTAAAGTAGCAAAAGCGGTCAGGCTGACAGAAAGTTCAATATTGGCTTTTCCCAGGGCAGAGATGAAATTCGATATATTACCTCCGGGACAGGCCGCAATCAGTATCATTCCCATAGCTATAGAGGCCGGGGGATTTAAAAGAATTACCAATCCGAATGTAAGGGCAGGTAATAATACAAATTGGGACAGAACACCCAGAATTGCAGATTTTGGTGCGGTGAGTACTCTCCTGAAATTGTCCACTTTTATTTCCAAGGCCACTCCAAACATAATACAGGCCAGGGTAATATTCATATAAAGCAATCCTCCATCACTAAAATTAAGACGAATATGGTCGATGTTTGAAAGTGTTTCGTACATATTAATGGATTTTTTTGTGCAAAAACGGAAGAACTTATTGCAATTTTATATCAGGAAAGAGGGTAAATATAACAGAATATTTAGATTTAACAGAATTCCTGTTTTCAGGAAGTTTTCATATGGGTATTTATTTTGGTGAAATTTTAAATGCCCTAATTCAATCCTGAAAATTAAATTATTCAAAAATCATTATCCCGGCAAAGCCTTAATTTTCCTATATTTGTGCTAAGCCAACAAAAACGGATACTATATGAGAAATTCAATCCCCTGTTCCTTGCTTTTAGTTATATTTTTTTTCTTCAATTCCTGTGCAGAGGAAGAGATACCCAATGACGTTAAAAGTCCGGACGGTAAATTAAAAATGACCCTGAAATTAAATGGGAACTCGGAACTTTTTTATTTTGTGGAAGAATTTGAAAATGAGAGCTGGAATATTGTGATTGAGGATTCTCCCCTGGGGATCATAAGGACGGATACTGAATTTAAATCCGGCCTTGAAATTGAAAAAGCCACTCCAAATAACCGGATAAATGATAAATATACCATGCTTATCGGAGGAAAAAAGGAATTTGAGAGTGTCGCGAATCAAAGAACCTTTGGGATTAAAAATCCGGAGGGAAAACAACTGGATATAATCCTAAGGGTATATAATGATGTGGTCGCGTTTAAATATGTTTTTCCAGGGAACGATCCTGCTGTTTATGAAGTAAGCGGAGAGCTAACAGGATTTAAAATTCCGACAGAAGGGAAAGCCTGGTTACAAGCCTATGATACCATTGATTTATGGGCACCGGCTTATGAGCAATTCTTTTTTGATGCTATTGATATTGGAACACCTGCACCTGCCAATAAAAACGGTTGGTGTTTCCCCTTGCTGTTTAAAACAGGTGATTATTGGATATTTGTCTCTGAAGCCGGTTTGAGGTCCTCTTATTGTGCCAGCCATATTGATGAAAAAGCTCCCGGTGGTTTATACTCTGTTCGCTTTCCTGAAGAAAACGAGGCTAATAATTATTTTCCCAAAAACCCAACCGGTAAATTACCCTGGAGCATGCCCTGGCGATTTATGGTGATCAGTAAAAATAAGGAAAGCATTTTCAATTCAGATCATGTGCATCATTTATCAGATCCTCCGGCTGCACATGATCATAATTGGGTGAAGCCCGGAGTGGCATCCTGGAGTTGGTGGTCGGAAAGTGACAGTCCTCGAGACTTTAAGGCCCTAAAAGGATTTATTGATTTTGCTGCTGAGATGGAATGGGAATATTGTCTGATTGATGAAGGCTGGCATGAGATGAAAGGGGGGAATCTGGAAAAGCTGGTTGAATATGCTAAAGAAAAGAAAATAGGCATTTTATTGTGGTATGAATCCGGTGCACGGACCGACTACAGTAAAGGTGATAAACAAAGGCAGATTATGTTTGATAACGATCTCAGG
>CBDUPM010000177.1:0-6156 GCA_965369105.1 uncultured Bacteroidales bacterium
GGGGGATCGCCGTATTGAATAAATATTCCATTGGCTTTTTTGGGATTAGTGTTTTATTGGCAATGGCAATATCAGGGGAGAGGAAATTATTACTGAATTGGTATTTTCCGGCAGGAATGGTCATCAGTTTTTTGATTTTATTACCTAACCTGATATGGCAGTATAATCATAATTGGCCTGTGATCAGTCATATGGCAGAGTTGCAGGAAACTCAGCTAATTAATGTCAGTACTGCTGGGTTTCTGATTGCTCAGTTAATTATGAATGCACATGCCCTGATCTTATGGATTTCTGGCTTAATCATTGTCTTTTTAATTCCTGAATTGAAAAAATACCGCTTTATTGCCATTACTTATTTTATTTGCCTGGGAATTTTGATTTTACTTCGTGGTAAGGCCTATTATTCATTGGGATTGTATCCTGTTTTGTTTGCACTTGGTGCCATTGCATTTGAGAGATGGTTCAGAGAAAAATTGTATTTTCTCCGCTTTGTAGCTGTTTTTCTTGTTATCGTTACTGCCCTGCCCTTTATCCCTTTAAGCGCACCTTTATTGAAATTTGACCGTCTGGAAAGCTATTCAAAATTGTCAGCAAACTGGATTGGCCCCTTTTTAATTACCTGGGAGGATGGAGAGGTCCATAATATCCCACAGGATTTTGCCGATATGACAGGCTGGAAGCAGCTTGCAGAAATTACAGAAGAAGCCTTTTTTAGTTTAAGCCCCGACGAACAGGAATCATGTATGATCTATGCACCCAACTATGGAAGAGCCAGTGCAATTTTTTATTACAGCCATAGAAAGGGTTTGCCCGAACCAGTTTCTTTTAACGACAGTTATGTTTTATGGGCTCCTGATGAAATTGATGCAAAACATTTAATATATGTCGACAATGATCTTACCAATTTTGAGGGTAACTTCGAATCCATTGAATTGTTTGGTGAGGTGAACGACAAAAATTTTCGTGAAAACGGTTTAAGAATCTATATCTGCAGAAATGCTAAACAGGAATTTCGTGATCTTTACAAAAGGGTGGCAAAGGAAAGAAAGGAAATGTATCAGAAATAAATTGTATTTAGGAGATAAAGAGAGTAATATTTGCATTATTTTTGTTGATGATAGCTAAATTTCAGACCATGAAAAAAACTTTAGTTCCGGTATGGATATTGTTCATATCCCTGAACCTACAGGCACAAAACCTGGAAATCCCTGTTTCATCTCATGTAGACTCAATTAACAGCTTCATTCTTAACTATTTAGAGACTACGGATGTGGGTTTTATATGGGGAGGTCCTGTTTCACAGGATAAGAGATTAGGTTTTATAGGAGAGGAATATCAACGATTCCAGATTCATTTTAATTCTATAATTCAGAATTATGATAATCCGTATGAATATTTTGTCTATGGAAAAACGAAAGTCCGGGATAACATCTGTGAATTCCAGGGTTCTCTTATTATATCAGAAATCTCCTATGAAAAAGATGAGGAACATCCGGATTTAAATACGGCATACCTGGCGGGTGATTATGTACTTTTTGAAGATCAGGCCTGTCTGCATTCGGGAATATTCCGGGGGGAGTTTATTAGCTTTGTTTATATAGCTAAGGATAGCATCATGTACTACAACGATTTAGATAATGAAAAACCTTCATATTCCAATAATCTCTTTACAGGCGAATGGTTTCATTATGAATCGGATCTTGTTCAGATTTGTAATTGGGGAGATAACCGAATTCCGGGTGCAGCCGATCTGGATATAGGTTCAAATGAATTTAAACCTTCTTACAGGTTTTTGGAGAATGGATGGAGCGGGTATTTAAAAGAAACTGAAACCGGAGAAAAAGAAGAACAAATTCCATGGTGGGAATAATAAACCTTTCTCCCGGAATAAACCGGCTTATAATTATAAAGGAAACTAAAAGGATTTAACAGAACCTGAAATTGATAATGTATTATCTAAATAAGTTTTATTCATCCTCAAGCAATCATAACAGACCATGGAAAAAAGAATCGGAACAGCTTTAATCCTGATTGAAGATCTGGATAATGTTTCATCCATCAATAGTATTCTTTCAAAGCACAATGAAATAATCATTGGCAGGCAAGGAATTCCTTTGAGAGACAGGGAACTGTCAATCATCTCTCTTGTGATGGAAGGCACCACAGATGAGATAGGTTCCTTAACCGGTCAGATTGGAAGAGTAAATGGAGTTCAGGTAAAATCCATACTGGCAAAAGGGCCGTATTGATGGATAAGGATTCAGTCTGATTCCTTAAAATAGAAATAAAAAAGGGGATAAAGTTTCTGGTAAACGATGTCCCCTTTTTTTATTATAAATTTAAAAACCTAGTTAATTTTCTCGTACGACCTGGACAAATCATTTTTAATATCATCCACGTGTTCCAGTCCGACCGAAAGTCTTAAAGCATCCGGTTCCACTCCACTTTTAAGTTGATCCTCCTCACTTAATTGTTCGTGGGTTGTGGAGGAAGGATGAATAATCAAAGTTCGTGCATCCCCTACATTCGCCAGGTGGGATATCAGCTCCACATTATTTACCAGCTCCTGTGCTTTTTCTTTGCCTCCCTTCACATTAAAGGTCAACACTCCGCCAAAACCATTTTTAAGATATTTTTTAGCAAGCTGATGGTATTCATTTTCTTCCAGTCCGGGATAAGTGACTTTTGTAACCCAATCCTGTTTTTTAAGCCAACGGGCAATTTCAAGCGCATTATCCACATGTCGCTGCGCCCGCAGAGAAAGAGTTTCAATCCCCTGAATCAGCAGAAAGGCGTTAAAAGGACTAAGGGCGCTTCCATAATCGCGAAGACCTTCGACTCGGGCCCTAATTATAAAAGCAATATTTCCAAAGGGTCCCTTTTCGCCAAATACATCCCAGAAAACCAGTCCGTGATAACCTTCAGATGGTTCCGTAAACTGTGGAAACTTTCCATTGCCCCAGTTGAAATTACCGCCATCAACAATCACACCGCCAATGCTGTTTCCATGACCTCCAATCCATTTGGTGGCAGATTCAACTACAATATTGGCACCATGCTCAAGAGGACGGCAAATATAGCCACCTGCACCAAAGGTATTGTCTACAATTAATGGGATATCATGTTTTTTTGAGACCGCTGCAATTGCCTCAAAATCAGGAATATTAAATTTTGGATTTCCAATAGATTCAAGATAAATGGCTTTGGTATTTTCATCAATCCGGGCCTCAAAATCAGATGCTTTGTCGCTTGCCACAAACTTAACATGAATGCCAAGTCGTTTAAACTGTACCTTAAACTGGTTGTATGTACCACCGTATAAATAGGAAGTGCTCACAAAATTATCGCCATTTTGCAGGATGTTGGAAAGGGCAATGAATTGTGCCGACTGACCGCTGGATGTTGCCAGGGCGGCGACCCCGCCCTCAAGGGCAGCAATGCGTTTTTCAAAAACATCTGTGGTAGGATTCATAATCCGGGTATAGATGTTTCCGAATTCCTTCAGCCCGAACAGATTTGCTGCATGTTCCGTATTGTTAAAGGTGTAAGATGTAGTCTGATAAATGGGAACTGCCCTTGAATTGGTTGCTGAATCGGGTTCGTATCCTGCATGGAGTTGTAAAGTTTCAAAATGTTGTGTGCTCATGATAAATGTATTTTTTTCCTGATATGGGTTCAGGAGATTTATAATTTTTTTGGGAAAAGGAAATAATACCAGTTTAACTGATATTCTTTTGATTTTAATTCGCGTAACCAGTGACTTCAAAAATGTAGTTACGCTTTTCGCATTATCATAGAATGGGAGTGATGCAATATGAATCCGCCAGTTAGCGATTCCTGAATTCTTGATCTTGTATTTTTCATGAATGTTCGATTTATATTTTCCGGGCAAAATTACCCGAACAGGATTTGGCACCTTTCCCGAAGGAGGCAGGTTGCCAGAGGATCATTGAGCCTGTCTCTCACCTCTTCTTTATAAATCATCTACTGGTAAAGTGCAGATTTATGCAGCAAAGTAAGACAGGATTTTTTTACCACCCAAACTTTCATTGTAAAAAATGTGTTAAAAAACATAAAACAAGAAAAGCATCAGGAAAAAATCAATTTTTGGATTAAAAATAAACCTGATTTACAAGGAAAATTAAGATGCTAATTTTAATTCCTTATTTTTACTTTTATATAAATTATCTTTTTCCTTTATTATGGAAATAATTTCTGATCAGAGAATTAATTATATCATAAACCTGTCCGCTTTCATGCGTATTTCAGGATGTTGGTTAATCCGGTCAGCTAATCGCTATGGTGTTTTAAAGAACTTTGAAAAACCTTTACCCGGATTTGTAATTAATATTCACAAATTCATTCCCTGCATCCGTATTTCCTCTATAGCGTATTGTTTCAGTTTTTTAATCAGGTCAACCATTTAGCCATGAACCGGGAAAAAACTGCATATAAGGAAGGAATTGTTTCTATCATTGCCAATATTGCCCTGTTTGTTTTGAAATTTTGGGCAGGGATCGTTTCATCTTCACTTGCACTAACGGCTGATGCCTGGCATACCCTGTCCGATTCCCTGAGTTCACTAATCGTAATAATCGGAGCAAAACTATCCTCTCAGAAACCGGATAAAGACCATCCTTTCGGACATGGTCGCTGGGAACAAATTGCTTCGATTTTCATTGCATTTATACTGGCAATTATTGCCTATGATTTTTTAAAGGAATCCATCATTCAATTCAAATTAAGAGAATCTGCCAATTTTGGAACCATAGCTCTTGTCGTTACCATTATCTCTGTTGTGGCCAAGGAAGGACTGGCACAATATGCCTTTTATCTGGCAAAAAAAACCAATAATACCTCCATTAAGGCAGATGGATGGCATCATCGGACTGATGCCCTTTCCTCTGTGGTTGTGTTGATTGGAATTTTGCTGAAAGACAAGTTTTGGTGGATTGATAGTTTGCTTGGTTTTATCATTGCCCTTATGCTATTTTATGCGGTATATGAAATATTGAAGGAGTCCATTAATAAATTACTCGGAGAAACGCCCAGTCCTGAATTAATCAGGGAAATTACAGATATCGTAAATGAAATCGGACAGACAGATTTTAAACCTCATCACTTCCATATCCATAATTACGGAGAGCACCAGGAATTAACCTTTCATATTAAAATGGAAAATGACACCACTATTGAGGAGGGGCACATAATCTCAAAAAAAATCGAAAAAGGGATACGGGAAAAATTCCGGATTGAAACTACGGTGCATATTGACCCTTTAAAGGAATGACTTTGTTAATTGATATCTCTGTTTTTAAATATTTTTATTTAAGTCCGATTCTAAATGAGCTTCAAATAGCAAAAACCTGCAGGCTCTTTCAGGCATTTTTATACATTTGCATATCAATTATTTTATCATGTGGAGATCAATCCAGAACAAGGAAAACTTAACAACTTTTAAAAGATGGTCGAGACGAAAGGAAGCTGTATTGCTTAGCATTGGCAGATTAATAAGAATCGGAGTTCTCTCATTTTCACTCACAATAGTTGTTAAACCGGCTGCAGTCTTTTCCCAAAAAACGGATTCCATTTCAGCAACCAGAGAGATAGATCTCGAAGAGGTGGAAATAATTTCGGAGGGAAGTCCTGAGGTATTCAGCCAGATTGCAAGAACGGTAAGTATTATTTCATCTTCTGAAATAAGCTCGTCGCCCGCTACAACCATACAGGATCTGCTTGAAACGGTTGCCGGAATTGATATCCGGCAAAGAAACACACATGGAGTTCAGGCCGATCTTCAGCTCAGAGGAGGAACCTTTGACCAGGTCCTTATTCTTTTAAATGGAATAAATATCACTGATCCGCAAACCGGGCATTTTAATCTTAATTTTCCCGTGGAACTGTCTATGGTTGAGCGAATTGAAATTCTTCATGGATCTGCATCCAGAATTTATGGAGCCAATGCATATAAGGGGGTAATTAATATTATTACGAAAGATGACTGGACGGGTTTGAAAGCAGGAATCCAATTGGGTCAGCATGAATTAATCCACAGCTATGCCGGTTTAGGAGCCTCCTTTAAAAAACATTATCACAGTCTGGGTGTATCCCGGAATAGTACCAAAGGTTATGCAGAAAACACAGATTATAACATAC
>CBDUPM010000178.1:0-6154 GCA_965369105.1 uncultured Bacteroidales bacterium
CCTTCTCAGGGAAAAATAAAAGCTATATTTATCAAAGAAGGGGACCAGGTTCAGATCAATCAAAATTTAATTGAAATTGAATATCATTTATAAAAAATAAACGCATGTATAATACTATTTATGAAAAGGATTCTCATAATCTGTTACGATCGAAGGTCAGAGAATTCGCTGAGCAAAAGATAAAACCTTATTCGCGGGAGTTAGATGACAAGGAAGAATTCCCTGTTGAAATTACAAAGGAATTAGGTACCCTCGGACTTTTTGGAATAAACCTGCCTGAAAAATATGGAGGGCAGGGTCTGGATACGCTTTCTTACATTATAGCAGTAGAAGAACTGGCCCGGGTGGATGCGAGTCCGGCAGCCACCATTGCTGCTCATAACTCCCTTGGTGTATTCCCCATTTACAGGTTTGGTACCGAAGAGCAAAAGCAGAAATTTCTTCCCGGTTTAACTACAGGGCAAAAGCTCTGGGCCTTCGGACTCACCGAGAAAAATGCCGGATCAGATGCCAGGGGTACCGAAACAACAGCCGAACTTATTAAGGGCGAGTGGCATATAAATGGGCGGAAGCAATATATTACCAATGGTTCAGTCGAACTATCTGCCGGTATTACTCTCCAGACAATCACCGGAATCAAGGGTGATAAAAAAGAACTTAGCACCATCCTGGTTGAAAGAGAAAGGGAAGGATACGAATCTGAACGGATGTGGGGTAAATTTATGTGGAGAGCAGCTGACACAGCTATCATAAATTTTAAAAATGTTAAAGTACCCGAATCCAATTTATTGGGAGAAAAGGGTCTTGGAGCAAGAAATATGCTGGAAACCCTGGATGGAGGAAGACTTAGTATTGCAGCTATGGGAGTGGGTCTTGCGCAGGGAGCTTTTGAGTACGCCCTGGAATATGCAAATAAGCGAAATCAATTTGGAAAGCCGATAGGTAAAAACCAGGCTATAGCCTTTAAGATTTCTGATATGCATATAAAAATTGAATTAGCCAGGGAATATCTTTATAAAGCATGCTGGTTGAAGGATAGTAAAAAACCATTCACCAAAGAGGCTGCCATAGCAAAACTATATAGTTCTGAAATTGCCCGTACAGTTGCAGATAATGCATTACAGGTATTTGGAGGTGCCGGTCTATTTAAGGACAGTCCGGTTGAAAGATTCTACCGCGACCAAAGATTACTCCAAATTGGCGAAGGAACCTCTGAAATATTACATTGGGTCATTAGCCGGAAACTGGGTCTTTAATCTGAATAAAAAATGGAAAACAGGAAAAAGGACCATATCAGCATGGCATTTGAGTCACAGATTCTGAAAGATCAGATAGATGACAGGTTTTACTATGAGCCCATGTTAAAGCCCCACCCTGCGGGTATTCAGGAAAACATAAAATTTGGCAAAAAAAATATGAAAGCCCCGGTATGGGTGTCAAGTATGACCGGGGGGACAAAAATGGCAGGAATTATTAACCGGAACCTGGCAACCGCTTGTAAAGAATTTGGTCTGGGGATGGGATTGGGTTCCTGCAGGATCATAATGGATGATGATCGTTATTTTGATGATTTTAATATGCGGCCTTATATTGGAGACCAACCTTTATATGCAAATCTTGGGATTGCGCAGATTGAAATTCTTCTGGAGCAGAATAATGTGGAAAAAATCAATCAAATGCTCCAAAAACTGGATGCGGATGGATTAATCATTCATGTAAATCCTCTTCAGGAATGGTTTCAACCTGAAGGAGACAGGCTAAAATATTCTCCCCTGGAAACACTTGAGAAATTGCTTGTAAAAATCGATTACCCTTTAATTGTGAAGGAAGTGGGGCAGGGAATGGGATATGAAAGTTTGAAGGCCCTGCTGAAATTACCCTTGCTTGCCATTGAATTTGCAGCCTTTGGTGGGACAAATTTTGCTAAACTTGAATTAATGAGATCCGATGCCACACAGCATGAATTATTTGCTCCCCTCTCCCGGGTAGGCCATGATGCCGGCGAGATGCTTGATTTGGTAAATAAAATCAGCAAAGAAGAAAAAATTAATACGGAACAACTTATTATCAGCGGAGGAATAAAAACCTTCCTCGATGGCTATTTCCTGGTTAAAAAATCCAGGCTACCTGCAATTTACGGAATGGCCTCCGGCTTTCTAAAATATGCCCAGGGGGAGTATGATCAACTGCAGGAGTTTACACGGCAACAATTAAAAGGACTGGAACTGGCTTATAATTATTTGACAGTGAAATAAATCATGGATATTTCATTCATAAACGGTTTTTCGAAATTTGATCAGGCCCAAAGAATCGAAAAAATTTCTGAATTCACCTCTGATCCTGCCAGGTTCAGATCAGAGCTGAAAAAATTGTTGCATCCCGATCCGGACCAGCAAAGTATCATGAATGGTTTTTCAGAAAATACACTGACAAACTTTCCTTTGCCCTATGGCATTGCTCCAAATTTCCTTATCAATGAAAATACCTATGCTGTTCCTATGGTAATTGAGGAAAGCTCAGTAGTTGCCGCTGCTTCAGCTGCAGCAAAATTCTGGTATTCTCATGGGGGGTTTAGGGCTCAGATAATGGATCGCACAAAATCAGGTCAGATATATTTTTCATGGAACTCAGATCCTCAAAAGCTGGCGGAATTATTCCCGGAGATCAGGGAGTTTATTTTAACCGGAATCGCCCCTTTAACCGCAAGAATGGAAAAAAGAGGAGGTGGGGTTAAAGAAATCCAATTGAAAAGACTGGATGAAGTTGCTGAAAATCTGTTTAAACTGGATTTTAGTTTTATGACTGCCGACTCCATGGGAGCAAATTTTATTAATTCTGTACTTGAAGAATCAGCCAACCTGCTTAAAATATTTCTTGAGCAGAAGGCTCCGGAGCTTCAAAAAGATTTTGACCTTTTGATGTGCATCCTTTCAAATTATACTCCCAATTGCAGAATCAGGGTCGAATTGAGTATTAAAACAGCCGAGCTTAATCAGGGAGAGAATTCCAGGCTGGCTGCACGGATCATCAAAGCTATGAGTGTGGCGGAAAATGATATTAGCAGGGCGGTTACACATAATAAAGGAATATTTAACGGGATCGATGCTGTTTTAATGGCAACCGGTAACGATTACCGGGCAGTTGAAGCGGGTGCTCATGCCTATGCTTGCAGGGATGGCCGATACCGGAGTTTGTCCTATGCCCGGGAAACGGGTTCTGATTTTATTTTTGGAATGGAAATACCCCTTTCACTGGGAACGGTAGGAGGACTCACTTCCCTTCACCCCCTGGCAAAATGGTCACTGGATATATTGCAAAATCCCGGATCTGATGAGCTGATGATGATAGCCGCAGCAGCCGGACTGGCAAATAACTATTCCGCTGTAAAATCCCTGGTTACCACAGGGATTCAAAAAGGGCATATGAAATTACACCTGGAAAATATTTTAAATTTCATGGGAGCAGACGGGATGGAAAAGAAGGAAGCATATAAACATTTTGCGGATAAGACAGTTAGCTATTCAGAGGTCGAGAAGTTTTTAAAGAAAAAGTAAGAATATTGGAAGCTGATAAACTACATAATGAATACTATTCCAGGGCAAAGCTAATGCTAACAGGTGAATACCTGGTGTTAAAAGGAGCGGATTCATTGGCACTTCCTCTGAAAGTAGGTCAGAATCTGGAGGTCAGAATCTCAGAAGGGATATCTTCCCTTCAATGGAAAACCTTTGAAAAATCAAACTTTTGGTTTGACGCTCATTACAGCCTGCCCGAAATGGCTATTGGCAATACCAATAATTTTCAGATTGCTAAAAACCTGAGAACCATTCTTTTTGAAGCGAAAAAACTAAATCCTGATTTCCTGGTTCCCGGGAAACATTATGAAGTAATAACGAATCTTGAATTTCTTTTTAAATGGGGATTTGGAAGCAGCTCATCTCTGATAGTCAATATTGCCCAATGGGCTAAGGTTAATCCATTCGAATTGAATTCCCTGGTGTCAAACGGATCAGGATATGATATTGCAGCAGCCATGGCAAAGGGTCCCATCCTTTATAATATGGGGGAAAAACATCCGCTGGTCAAACCGGTAAACTTTGACCCGGTTTTTAAAGATCATTTGTATTTTGTCTATCTGGGCGAAAAAAAAGTGAGCCAGGAGGAAGTCCTGAAATTCGAAAAATCCGGAAATAAGTACAGCCGCGAAACATCACTGATTTCTGAAATTTCAGCCTCTGTATTGAGATCCAATAATTTAATAGATTTTACACGGGCTTTGAAGGAGCATGAGGAAATTATTGCATCTGTTTTAGAGCTTATCCCGATAAAGAAAAAAAGATTTGATGACTTTAATGGTTTTGTTAAATCGCTTGGAGCCTGGGGAGGAGATTTTGTTATGTTTATAAGTGATTATCCCGCAGATTATATCAACTCCTACATGAAAAGAAAGAATTTAAATACATGGTTTCATTACAGAGACCTTGTCAGCACCTCCAACGCCTACTCAAATGTTTGAAACCCTTTCAGAATATAAAAATTACAAGCCTGGGAAAACAGGAGAACATAAATGGAAAAGTCCTTCAAATATTGCCCTGGTTAAATATTGGGGTAAAAAGAATGATCAGGAACCGGAGAATCCGAATATCAGTTTTAGCCTGAAGGAATCGGTTACAATTACCCATGTAAAATACATGGTAAAAGAAGAAGTGGGAATGGAATACCGTTTCTTTTTTCATGGAAAACAAAAAGACGCCTTTAAACCAAAAATCAATCAGTTTTTCAGTAAGATCAGACCCTATTTTCCCTTTATCGATTATCTGCAGATGGAAATTAATTCTGAGAATACCTTTCCTCATTCCACCGGAATAGCCAGTTCAGCAAGCGCCATGAGTGCGTTGTCCCTGGCATTAATGAGTATTTACATTGATTTGTCAGGAAATTCTGTTCAGGAAAATGAGTTTTTTAAACAGGCCTCATTTATTTCACGATTGGGGTCAGGAAGTGCCTGTCGTTCAGTTTATCCAGCCTATTCGGTTTGGGGAAAGAACGATATAAGTAAAGAGGCCTCTGATAAATATGCCATTCCACTCAAATTAAACGAGACTTCCTTTTTTAATAATTTAAGAGATAGTATTTTAATTGTGGATAGCGGAGAAAAATCGCTGACAAGTTCAGGCGGGCATGGCTTAATGCAAACCCATCCATATGCTGCGGCTCGCTATATCCAGGCAAAGGAAAATTTCAATCAACTGGTCTATTCCCTAAATTCAGAAAATGTTGATCTTTTTATTGATATTATCGAAAATGAGGCATTAAGTCTTCACGCACTGATGATGAGTTCTGTTCCGGGTACTGTACTTTTGAAACCGGGTTCATTAAGTATAATGGATAAAGTAAGAAAATTCAGGTATGAAACCGGAATCAAAGTGGGATTTACCATTGATGCCGGACCGAATATTCATCTCATTTATCATGACAATGATGAGAAAGCCATTCTTAATTTCATCCAAATGGAATTAAAACCATTTTGTTTTGAGGAAAGGGTCATTCATGACAGAATTGGAGAGGGTCCTGAAAAGCTGCTTTAATCATGCAATCATTTAAAACTTTTTATTCTAAAATATTGCTCTTTGGTGAATATTCGGTTATAAGCGGATCAAATGTTCTGAGTATCCCCTTTCCGGAATTCTCAGGAAAACTTGCCATCCCTCCTAATCAAGAAATTGAGGGTAAAAGTTTCAGGGAATCAAATCAAAAAATTATTGATTATTTTATTTTCCTGGATGAATCAGATTATAGCAGATACATTGATTTGGAAGGTTTTTATAAGGATATAACCTCAGGCCTGTATTTCGATTCGGATATCCCGGTTGGTTATGGACTGGGTTCTTCAGGAGCCCTTGTGGCATCTGTTTTTAGTACCTATGGTAAGGAGGAGTATAAAAATGCAGATTCATCTGAATTGATTTCCATCCTGGCAAATCTTGAATCCTGGTTTCATGGAGAAAGTTCAGGAATGGATCCTCTGAGTTCCTTTATGGGAAAAGCTTTGAAAATAAAAAAGAAGTCCCCACCCGAACAGGTTGATCTGCCCGCCTATAAAAAAAGTGAGATGAATATTTACCTGCTCGATACCCATCAAACCTCGGCAACC
>CBDUPM010000179.1:0-6152 GCA_965369105.1 uncultured Bacteroidales bacterium
CCTCGCTCTGAAGTGCGATAAAACCCTCCTGCAGTGTAGTCCCTGTAGCGGTATTTTGCAGTAATCCGTTTACATAGATGCTTACGGAATCTCCATTCACCCTGATATCATATTGATTCCATTCACCTGCGAGCTTCTCATGGGTATCATTAAATTTTTGTACCGACCATTTATCTTTATCCAGATGCTCATTGAAAGTAAATCCGGGGAAAGCAACGAAATCTCCGGCGCTTCCTGATTTGAGCTGACATTCCAGGCAAACCGGCCAGATTTTGTCCTCATTAATATGAAGAAAAACTCCGCTGTTTCCGGGCTCTTCAGGCCATCTCCATTCAACCAGTAGCTGGTAATCAGAATATTTTTCCTTTGTCCTGATATACCCATAAGGTTGTCCCGTTGAAAAAATGCTTTCATCTTGAACATAAAAAGTATTTTCAGGATAAATACTATCTGTTTTAAGTACGATTTCCCAGTCATTTAAATCCTCCCCATTGAATAACAGGATGGTATCGTTGGAATGCTTTCCTTCATTACCCGATCTTTTTTCAGTAATGACGGAAATGCCAACAATGATTATGATAATAAGCAATACAATGATAATACGGGTCAGGCTTTCTCTTTTTGAAATTTTCATGTTTTTTCTTTTTATTAAAGTAGGATAGAATTAAAAAGTAATTTATAAGTTACATGGGTTGAAGACCGGAACTGGGGGTTAAAGCCCATGAGGATTATATTCCCCTGTCCTTTTTTCAGGGCGATCAATAAGGCTTTATTTCCCAATAATTCCTCATTTTCAGAATACCCACTCATTAATATGTCTTTTTCAGGAACCACACCTATAACCTCTCTTCCCATATCAAAATACGGGAGCCTGGTTTGAAATACGGGTTTTCCCCTGTAAAACACCCCGCATTCTTCAGGCATTCCCCTGATAATTTCATGATCTCCTTTCAACTTTAACCTGATAAGACTACCGGGACAATATAATCCTTTTTGTATTAAACTGCCTGAAATATCACTAAATGGAAGATTAAAGTCTTCCTTTTTATTTTCATCAAGTTTTATGGTATGGATTCCTTCAAATAAAGTTGTAGATTCTCCCCAGGCAACCACATTTCCTCCATTATGAATATACTCCATCAGTTTTGTTTTTCCTTCTTTTTCCATTCCTTTGGTGAATTCCGGGGCATAATTCGGGACAGAATAAGAACTTCCGGATTTATATTTCCCTTCCACAAGTACAGATGGGGATTCATTCGGGAAAATGATAACATTAAATTCAGACAAATCCTTGCTTTTAAAATCTGCCGGTCTCATTACCGTATAGGGAATCCCGTAGGAATCCAGGACAAATCTCGTCCATCCGGCATCCATATCATGAAAATAGCTTTCAACAAGTGCAATTTCCGGAATTTCAAATTTCTCCAATTCCAGTTTTTCATTGGTTTCAAGAGGAGCAACACGTAAATTCTTATCCACAAATTCCTTCCATTCCTTCCCGGGTTTATTGGCAATTACAAAACTGCCCCCGGGCACCTCTTTTCCATTTAGTTCCAGCTTATTTTTTGTCCTTTCAACCTTAAACCCTGCCGATGCTGCTTTAAAGGCTATTTCATAGCTTTCATTTAATTGGAGGGAGAATACCAGGGATTTAGATTTTGCAGGTTCCCTGAGTAAGGAAAATTTATTTTCCAGTTTTGTGATTTTATCAGCAAGACCAGAATCTGAAATCCTTATTTCCTTCGATATCAATCCATTATGAAGGGGTAGCGACCAGGATGCAATGTCATAGGGTTTGATTAAATCCCCTCCGGGTGTATAATGCCTTTCCGGATATTCCTGTTTTTCCATTACTTCTTTGATGAATGACCTGTAAGGCTGTGACATTGGAATTACAATATCTCCGGTGGTAAACACTTCCCCATTTATAACCAGATCAGAATTCAGGGTATAAACATCAATCCCGTGTTCATCCAGCAAATGGACCAGTTTAACTAATTCACTCTGATCATGCTGCTCCAAAGGCAGGATATAATAAAAAGGCGGTTCCGACTTTCCAAGCTTCACCTGTTTTACAGCAAGATCATTTCGAAATTTTAATATATCTTTTTTATAGAGACAGGAAGTCTTCATTATAGATTCAATGGAGGTAATTTCGTAGTTCACAATATCGGATAATCTCCATTCACCACCCGGCCATGGAAGTCTCAAATTATTACTTTTCTTATACTCTGATAAGCCTTTCCCACTGACCCTTAGCTCTGTAGGATCTATATAAACCGGTGAGGCAATTCTTGCAGAAGCAGCCTCTGTAAGGAAACCAATTACATTTTTCCAAATACAGGTTTCAGTTGAACCCGGCCAATAATTATCAAAAAGATAATTCTGGCTCACTCCTGCATGGCCTTCATTTGTCATATCCTGTATTAAATTAGCACCAAAAAGTCCGGTCCAGTTCCAGATTCCCTCGTCAATGTTTTCAGCAATCGGATCATGATTGGGCGGAACAAAATACCTGACACCGGTTGATCCCATTTGATGTTTTTCAACAAACACCTGGGGATACCATTCTGTATTATAGATTTTAGCAATAACTTTCGTATCCTCTTGTGACAGGATTACAAAGTCACGATTGTTATCATGACCAACATATTTATGATAAACACCCGGATATGAAGCTCCTTCATACTTGGTATCCTTTGTTTTATTATAGTAATCCACAATCATATTCATTCCGTCCGGATTATGATTTGGGATTATCATCAGCACAACTTCATTCAGCCAGTTTAACTTATCCGGATCCTCTGTAGTGCAATAATCAAAGCCAATCAGGGGTACAGATTGCGCAGGTCCCACCTCGGTTGAATGCATGGACATGGTTGCCATAACAAAGACTTTCCCTTCCTCTATATATCTTTGTTTTTCCTGAACAGATAGTCCGGTATTTATTGCCAGATCTTTATTAATTTTCTTTAATGTTTCCAGCTTTTCCAGGTTTTCTTTTGCGGAAATAAAGGCAATATACATGGGTTTTCCCATTGGGGATTTCCCAACTTCTTCCAGAGATAGTCTCTCCGAATTAGTATCTAAAACCTTCAGGTAATCAATCAGTTTCTCATATCGAAAAACATTTCCATCGCTACCCGGAACAAAACCAAAAAACTTTTCGGGTGATACTAAATCCTGTGAAAAGGATAAGCTGACAAATGCAAAAGCCAGGGTAAGGCTTAGAGTATATTTTCTCATTTTTTTATCAGAATAGGTAAATAAGATTCCGAAGATAATAAAAAATAGAAAGAGATATTGCCATCGCCAGCCCATATTATTCAGAACCTGATTCAAAGAAAAAAGCTAAAAGTCATTTGGCTTTTTTATTAAATTAAACAGCCAATTCTTAATCTGCTTAAAAATAAGAAAGTGATGAAATTCAAGGGATGGGATAATTCAGGTTTATAATATCTTTTTTTCAAGGCTATAACTATTATTTTATTCTGAAAATTTATGAGATGAAATCGAAATTCAAAATTATTTATTTCAGATTTTTTTCAGGGAAACAAAAATCATTCGGAATCAGGAGATTGCTCTTACACTATAAGGAGTATCTTCAATATTATTCAAAAAAAAAAGGATGAAATCACTTCATCCCCTTTTTTAACCCTAACCATTTAACTAAAACCTGAAACTATGAATAAACTACGATAACATGTGGTTATTCGCATTTTACTCTGATGTAAAGTAAAGGCTATTAGTAACTGATTTCAAGGCTTTCCGGGTGATTTTCCTTATCTCAAAAGGTGATTGATATCACCCCCTTCCGGTGATTTAAATCACCAAAACTATTGTGATTAAATTTTAAAGTTTTTTTAACAAATGAAAATCTTAGGAATTAAGTTTAGTATATTAGCGGGCGAAAATTTAAACTCAATAATAATGGCTAAAAAAGAAATCAGACAAAACAAGACATTAGTTATTGTAATTGCTGCTGTTGCATCAACCGGGGGATTGCTCTTTGGTTTTGATACAGGAGTTATTTCAGGAGCTATTCCGTTTCTGCAGGAGTATTTTGAACTCACTGACGGACAAATCGAAAATATAACCGCACTTGGCCTTATCGGGGCAGTTGTAGGGGCACTATTTTGCGGTAGGTTAACCGATTACCTGGGAAGAAAAAAAGTAATCCTGGCTTCGGCATTTGTATTTGCAACCGGTGCTGTTTGGACCGGTTTAGCTCCAACTGTTCCTCAATTAATGATATCTCGTTTTTACCTTGGATTGGCAATTGGAGTATCTTCTTTTGCTGTTCCTTTATACATTGCAGAAATATCCCCTACTAAAATCAGGGGGATACTGGTGTCTCTGTTTCAATTATTAATTACTGTCGGTATACTTACAGCTTACCTGAGCGACAGAGCGTTTGCAGACAATTCCAATCCGGAAAGCTGGAGGCCTATGTTATATATTGGTGTTGTACCCGCAATGGTTTTATTAATCGGTATGATCTTCCTTCCTGAAACTCCCAGGTGGCTTATGAGTAAAGGAAGAGAAAAAGAAAGCCAAAGAATCCTGGAGAAAATTGAAAATGCTGAATTTATTGAAGGATCTATCGCAAAAATGAAGAAAGATCTTGAAATTGATGCATCCCAGGCCGGATGGAAGGAAATATTCAAACCATGGCTTAGAAATGCTTTAATCATTGCTGCCGGAATTATGTTTTTCCAGCAATTTGTGGGTATCAATACGGTTATATATTACAGTCCGAAAATTTTCCTCGCGGCCGGTTTTGAAGGAAATGAGGCAGCAATTGCAGCTTCGGTTATTGTGGGAGCGGTAAATGTTTTATTTACAATCGTTTCTTTATTTATGATTGACAGGCTGGGAAGGAGGAAGTTATTCTTTCTCGGGATGGCAGGAATAACAATTTCCCTTATTTGTATGGGACTGGGGTTTGTATTGGAAGGCGTTACCAAATGGTTTCTGGTTGGATCCATGTTGGTCTACATAGCATTCTTTGCGATAAGCCTCGGGCCATTGGGCTGGCTGATTATTTCTGAAGTATTTCCAACGAGGGTGCGGGGCCTTGGAGCATCCATAGGATCCTTATCCAACTGGGGATTTAATACCCTGGTTGTGTGGTCCTTCTTTAAAATGGCCAGTGCAATTGGCAATGCCAAAGAGGTAGTGGTTCCTGCAGGGAAAGACATGTCTGAAGTTTGTCCAAGCTGCATAGGAAGTGTATTCTGGATATTTGCAGCAGTGGCTGTAATTGGAATCATATGGGGGTATTTTTATATCCCTGAAACCAAGGGTGTAACTTTGGAAGAAATTGAAGAACACTGGAGGGACAGGAAAAAACCACGTTTGCTTAAAAAACAATAGAATTTTATTTAATTAAAAGCGCTTTCGTAACCCGAAGGCGCTTTTTTCTTTCAATCTTGTTAAATAAAGCTTAAAGGAAAAACTATTTGTACGAAAAACCCCGCATCCTCGTCATATTTGTAAAGAATTTAAGAGGAGGAAAAACAATGGTTAAAATATGTCCCGTATCAACAAAACAAATAAATGAAAATCTGAGTCGGTTAAATGCCCTGATGACGGTCTTGTTTACCATCGGTTATTTTACCAGCTCATCCATATTTTTTTTAATAATAATTGCGGCTGATTTCGGCCTTAGAAATATATATGAAGGTAAATTCAACCCGGTTATCCGGATGAATAAATTCATTGCAAATAAAATTTCATTGCGGGTTCATTTAATTAATGCCGGTCCGAAAATATTTGCGGCAAGAGTAGGTCTATTTCTGTCACTCACTTCCCTTACCATGGCAATGTTTTCATTCACGCTTGCATCCGCAATTCCGGCTGTAATCCTTGGTTTTTTCGCTTTTCTGGAAGGGGCTGTTGGTTTTTGTGTTGCCTGTAAGCTGTACCCCTATTTAAGGGCTTTGTCACTGTAATCAATGAGCTTTCTTACCGTATTTACCATCTTCTGGATATTTTCCCTGGATTCATCGTCGAAGTCTTTGGGACCTATAGGATTATTCTGACAATGCAAAGCAAAGGATGTGGCCAGCTGGGTTCTGTTCAAATGGTTATTAAGTAAGTATTCGAGATTTCCTTCCGTTATTCCTATTCGTTTTTTCAGGATATATTTT
>CBDUPM010000180.1:0-6128 GCA_965369105.1 uncultured Bacteroidales bacterium
GAATTATTTAATTATGTCCATTTCTTCAAGGAGATAGCCTGCACCTGAAAATTTATCAATAATAAACAGTACATACCTGATATCCACAGTAATATTCCTGCACTGGCTTTTATCATAAAAAATATCGCTCATGGTCCCTTCCCAGTTCCGGTCGAAATTCAATCCAATCAACTGACCCTCTGCATTTAGCACAGGACTTCCGGAATTTCCACCTGTGGTATGATTAGAGGCAATAAAACACACATTCATCACGCCTTCCTCATCTGCATAGGGCCCATAGTCTGAATTATTATAAAGTTCAAGCAGCTTTCCGGGGATAGTATAGTCTGCCAGACCTGTCTTGTATTTTTCAATAATTCCATCCAGGCTTGTCCTGTATTGAAAGGTAACTGCATCCCTGGGTTGATAACCTTCCGCTTCACCATAGGCAATCCGCATGGTAAAATTAGCGTCAGGATACATGGGTTCATCCTCATTTTTTACTAATAAGGCTTTTAAATATGAACGGTAAATCAGGTCTATCTTGCTGTTAATTTGTTTGAATCCGGGATAAACTTTTTCCCTGTAAACCTCTGAAAATGAATTAAAATTCTTATAAAAGGGGTCTTTCTCAATCAATTCCAGTAATTCAGATTCATTGGAAGGGTAATCCTCCAAAAGAGAAAAAACGGTTTTTGCATCCGTCAGTTTTGACTTTTTAAACTGTTTGCTTACATATTTGGAATAGTCAGACTTAAATTTGCCGTTTATTTCAAAATAAATGTCGGGGTGGAATTCAGGATCAATATTTTCAACATAAGAAATAAGCATTTCCCTGTAAATTTCCCTATCAATTTTTATATAATAATCTTTAAAGAAAATTCTGGTTTTTTCTTTAAAATCTTCCAGAGCTTTACTTTTTCTTTCAGGGGATTTATCCATATTATATAATAAGAATAACCGGAAGCTAATCATATACTTCACAATTTCAGGACTCAACACTGCTTCTTCGGCGTAATCATTAACAAGAGTGTATACAGAAAGATCCTGATAAAGGCTTTTCAACTCCGGAAAAATTTCTCCATACACTTCATTCATAGAGGGATTTTCCTCCAGCCACATGAGAAAATCCTTTTCTTCTTCAATCTTTTTACTGATGGCATCCACCCTCTCAATTCCACTGATAATTCCCTGCCATTTTTTCCAGGAATTACTTACGTCTCTGTATTTTGCCGCATATTGAATTCTTACCTGATCATCCGCTTTCATATATTTATTCATTATTTCCAGCCTTTTAGAACGAAGTTCTATTTTTCCCGGGTAGGAAATATTGACCAATTGCTGAATTGCATCGCTTATATAAAACTGTGTGGTGGTTCCGGGATAACCCATCACCATGGTAAAGTCACCTTCCTGGATTCCTTTCAATGAAACTGAAAGTGATTTTTTGGGAGTATAAGGAATATTATCCGGGGAATAATCTGCCGGTTTATTATCCTTTCCAGCATAGATTCTAAAAACGGAGAAATCACCTGTATGCCTGGGCCACATCCAGTTATCAAAATCTTTTCCATAATTCCCGATCGATTCAGGTGGTGTTCCAACCAGTCTCACATCCGTGAATTTCTCATACACAAACATATAATACTCATTCCCGTAATAAAAAGCTTTAATAACTGCTTCATAATGGCTTCCCTCTAAAGCAGATTCTATAACTTTTGAAGTGTTTTTCTTAATAATGGATTGTCTTTCCTCTTCAGACAGTGCCTCCTCGGTATTTTCAAGTACCTGCTCGCTTACATCCTCAATGCGGATCAGAAAGGTCGCACTTATATTTTGATTGGGCAATTCATTGGCTTTATCCATGGCCCAAAATCCATTTGTGAGATAATCGTTCTCCAGGCTGCTATGCGACTGGATATATTTATATCCACAATGGTGATTTGTAAAAACCAGACCCTGATCTGAAACCAATTCCCCGGTACATCCGCTACCAAAAATAATCACTGCATCTTTCAGACTGGCATGGTTTATCGAGTAAATATCTTCTGCACTTAGTTTAAATCCCTTTTCCTGCATATCCCCGACAGAATACTGATCCAGAAGGACCGGAATCCACATCCCCTCATCTGCTTTTAATCCCTGGATAAAAAGTAAAAATATAAAAGCTCCAAAAAATCTCTTTTTCATCTTAAATCTGCCTGATATCATTAATAAATCTCTCCAATTCCCGGTAAAGTTTTTGAACCGGAAGGCCCATCACATTAAAGTAAGAACCTTTGATTTCTTTTATACCTATATAACCAATCCATTCCTGGATTCCGTATGCCCCGGCTTTATCCATCGGATTAAATGTATCGAAATAATAGCTAAGTTCCTCATCGCTAAGCTGGTCAAAAAATACACTGGTATGAGAATGAAAGGAATGCATACGGTTAAAATTCCGCAGTGTAACTCCTGTGATAACTTCATGCATATTTCCGGAAAGACTTTTCAGGATTTTCAGGGCATCAGACCTGTCAACTGGTTTCCCGATAACACTTTCATCTTTCCAGACTATGGTATCAGCTGTAATCAGAATTTCATTCTGTTTAAGCGATTTGGAATAGGCTTTTGATTTTAGTTCAGATAGAAACACCGGAATCTCAAATTTATTTAATCGTAGCGGGAAATCTTCATCCACCTCATGTAAATCACTTAATACATAATCAATTCCGGCCTCTTTCATTAAAAAATGTCTTCTGGGAGATTTTGTGGCAAGTATGATTGAATAGTCCTGAAGGATTTCTGATAACATGCTTTTAATTTAATCGGTATAACACACTGTAATAAACCACAAAAGAGTAAAATAAGCCCGAGAGCATAATTATTTTCATCAGGGCACTGGCTCTTTTATAGTTGACCTTATCTTTTGCCAGGGCCACTAATCCAATGATCATCAGGGAAGGAATCAAAATTAAAACAGCAAAATAAATCAAAGAAAAACTGTCTTTCCCTGATGCAGTATTTAAAATATATTTATCCAGGACAAAGTAGAGGAAGAGATTAAAAGCCAGGACCAAAGCAATAATAACTATTTTGGTAATTTTCACACCCAGAAATATAGGCAGTGTATTCATCCCATAAGCACTGTCTCCTTCAAAATCCTCTGTATCTTTTATTATTTCACGGATAAGAGTGGTAATAAACGCAAAAAATGAAAATCCGCTTACCCAATAAAAAATATAATTAAAGTTCCCCCCTGCCTCTAACATTATTTCTCCGTATTCCTTTATTACAAGGGGTAATTCAAAAAGTACAACCAGCATGGGCACCATAGCGGTGAGGACACTCACCAGGATATTTCCTATTAAAAACTGACGCTTATAGTTGGTAGAATAAAACCAAAGAATTCCTGCTGCCAGGAAAAAAATCAAACCCAGTCCCGGAACTTTTATCCTGAATGCCAGCCAAACACCTAATCCCACACCCAGGATATTCATAACCGTATGCGCTTTAATCGCAGATTCCCTGGAAATGACCTTATCTATGACAACTTTTTTAGGTTTATTTAACCTGTCTGTTTTTGTATCGAAATAGTCATTGATTGTGTAACCGGCAGCTGTAATTAAGACCGTTGATAATACCAGAAGAAGAAATGAAAAGTCGCTGAACTGTAATTCGAAATTATTGACCCGTAAAAAAGGTTCAATGACACAATATCTGATCAGGCATTGTGTCAGCACAACGATAATCAAATTGGGGAGTCTGATAAGTTGTAAGATTGCTTTCATCACTTTACTATATTACCATGAGAAAGCTTCTACATCCATCCAGGTGCCATTTAAGCGCATTACCTGTTCGATTACATCTCTTACGCAACCATCTCCACCCTTTTTATCAGAAATGTAATGGGATATTTCTTTAATTTCATCTACCGCGTCAGAGGGGCAGGTGGGAAATCCTACAATTTTCAGAACCGGAAAATCCGGAAGATCATCTCCCATATAAAGTACATCTTTGGCCTTTAGCTTATACTTATCAAGAAAATGCTGAAAATCCTTTAATTTATCTGTGGATCTCATGTAAACATCCTTGATTCCAAGATTTTCAAATCTTCTTTTGACGGATTCGGAGTTCCCACCGGTTATGATCCCAATCGGGAAACCTTTTTTAACCATATAAAAGCATGCAAATCCATCTTTAATATTCATAGTTCTCATCAGGTCTCCGTTTGGGTGCAGCAGTACTTTACTACTGGCAAACACTCCATCCACATCAAATACAAATGCTTTTACTTTATTCAGGTTTCCTTTAAAATTACTCATGCATTAAATTCTTATTCATTATAATCCTTAGCGATTCTTTTACTGATAAAACTATATAATTCCTGTAAATCAGGATCTCCTTCCAACCTTTCGATATGCTTTTTAATAATGCGTTGATCATTTCTCATAGCCGGGCCTGTCTGGGATAAAAAGGCACCATATTTCTTAATTTTTCTGATCATTTCATCCAGCAAGGGATGAAGGATCTGACGGTGCAGACCGGAGTTTTCGAGTAAGGTTTCTCCAATCCCAATGAAATGATTACTGAAATTAGCCGCGAATACAGCTGAAATATGGCAATTCAGGCGGGTTTCAGAATCAGTAGGAAAAACCCGGTCACTTAAGCTTATGGCTACTTTCATCAATAACTCCATCAGCTGTTTGTCGCTTGCTTCCAGAAGAACCGGAATTTTACGGAAGTCAACATCCACATTGGCAGAAAAAGTCTGAAGCGGGTAAAAAACACCATATTTCTCAAACTTCTTTTCAAATACATCCATGGAAGTGGATCCGGAACAATGAATAACAGGAACTTTTCCGGGCTTTAATTTTTCAAGAATATGTGGGATGGAATCATCGCTGGTACAAATAAAAATCAACAGGCTTTCGTCAGGGATCTTATATTCGGACGAGTAAGGGCATTCCAGTGTTTTTGCCAGCTGCTCTCCTTTTTCTTTAGACCTGTTAATTACAAGTTTGGCATTAAGTCCTGTTTTTTTTAAGGCAACAGAAAGCTGGCTCCCAAGGTTTCCGGCACCTATAACAACAAAACCATAATCATTCATATCTGAAATATTTTGGTTAGGCTAAGATACCAGTAATTAATTATTATTAAAACTTATTGTCTCCCCTTTTTATTTTTACCAGCTGATCACATTTTTCGTAATCTTCCTGTTCCTGGTAATAACGCATGAGTTCGTTAAAAAATCTGGGGTTATAGAATTGTGGGTGATCCGGACCGAATTCCATTTGACCTTCAATGGTCTGATCAAAATAAGGCATCACCGTTTCCTTGGTTTGGCTTTGTTCCTGGGCATCACTATCGGTAATAAGATGACCATACTTCTCCATGAATTCGCTCAGTTGCAATTGCATATTGATAAAATCATCGTTCTCATGCAGCAATTCACTATTAAGGGATCTTTTGTACTCAAGGTCATTATTCTCCTTCGCAGTTGAATCCAGTTCGGATATTATTCGATTAATATCTTCCTGATTTAAACCGATTTCCAGGTTGTTTTGCCTGACATGTTCCTTAAGAATCTTCAATATTTTATTTACTAAACTTTCCATTCTGATTGAGTAGATACCTAATACAACTCAAAATTCATACCACAATGATGGCTATTTTTATTAAAAAAGCCATAAAAACTGATTTAAAATTAAGTTAATTTATTAACAATCAAAATTATCTTCTTGTTTATGAGATTTCGGTCTCAAACCATCTTTTAACTTAATTTTTAAGACATTATCCACTCAATGGCTTTAAGAAATTGATTAGACTGGCCGGAGAATCCCTTGAAAATCTGCTTCATAAAAAAAGAAGCAAATCCGGTAAAGAATTTGCTTCAGTAATCAATTATATTATTAATTATTTCAGGAATATTTAAATACGCCTAGATCCTTTAATTCAGAGTTTTTGATATAATCTGCCTTTTGAGCATTTTCGGAACGACCCGATTTAATGAAAAGTTCCGCAATCTGAGTATATTCTTCATCCCTCATACTGTCTTGCAAAAGAAGATAGCCCATAATGATATTTCCGGCCATTTCAACTAATCTGCGGGCGTGAAAATCGAGATACTCATTATCATCCTTCTCATTCACGAAAGCCACCATCTC
>CBDUPM010000181.1:0-6124 GCA_965369105.1 uncultured Bacteroidales bacterium
CAAATGTATCCTATGCGGATAAACAATTTCCCACAATCGAATTCAACAGGAAGTCATTAATGTAATTTATTCTTTAAAATAGAAATCCTGATGACCGAAGATAATTTCATTAGCAAAACTTTTCTCAATTCAATATTGCAAATGCACTCAAAGCATTAAAGTAATGAATAATGCTTAAAGATTCCATTTTTGGCCGGCAATAAATACCTTAATTATGTCCGGGACCTTAATTTAAATGTAATCAAGACTGCTTGCAGATTTATACCTGTAAGCGCATCCCGGATTATTCCTTTTCTTTAACCGGGCAGGTACTATAACCAAAGATGGTGTATAAAGGACAAAAGCTTATGAGGCTTGTAACCAGGAAAATACCAGCCAGGGCCAGAAGAATAATTCCAAAAGTACCGGATATCACGTCAGTAAAAAACAAAACCGCAACAACCAAAGCAACGACAGTTCTGATAATTCTGTCAGCTGATCCCATATTAATTTTCATAATCTGATTATTTTTTAATTATTTTTATAAAATATTGGTTCAATTTCATTTACAATTGAATTGCAAATCATTAAAGTAACAATCAACTTTAGGATTTTGTTTTTAAAATGAAATTACCTTCATATAAATTCGCATTCAGGATAAAAGACAAAAAAACCTGTAAACCAATTTATTCCTTCATTTTTTTTGATTTCCCTTTTATTACCGAACCTAAATCTATTCCTGAAGCGGGTAAAAATATTTGTAAGTTCAGGAAAGAAGCAATAATCGGATAATTCTAAATCTTTCTTCAGGAAATTCAGGATGATCATTAATACCCGGATGTAAAATGCTATGGAAAAAATAGTTCATTAGTCGGGGGAAATTTCAATTCCCGGAGAATAGGATGTATATTTAATGGTTCATTACATTGGTTAATGAAAAAAGATATTTTTTGCAGGACTTTGAAACCACAATTTTCCTGGTAATACAAAAAAATGACAGGAAAAATTGTTTCCACTGCTCAGAGCAGCAAAGTATATTAATAATTAAAGACACTGGCAATATTAAAATTATGAAGTTAACAGATATCACCGGTAAAGATCAGAAAAAATAATGCCGGAAAAAGGAATCTGTCAAATCCTCTTAGTATGAAAAAAACATATGCAATCCTAAATCTCCTGGTACTAATGGCTGTTGTTTTCTGGAATTATTATGCAAACTCCGGAATTCTTATTGATGAAACGGTCGGAAGTATTAGTGATAAATATTCAAACCTTATAACCCCTGCTTCCTATGCTTTTTCTATTTGGGGAATCATTTATCTGGGTTTATTTGTAAATGCCTTTTTTATGTTGAACAGGGCTTTTTCCAGAACAAAAAACAAACTGGTTATTTCTCAAATCGGACCCTGGCTTATTTTCACCAATATATTTTCCGGATTATGGATATGGTTTTGGCTAAATGAATATATTGGAATTTCCGTGATTTTCATGTTTGCGATGCTAATATCCCTCATAAAGATCATCCTGAGCTTAAATATGGAAAGATGGGATGCCCCTCGCTCCATTATTGCATTTGTCTGGTGGCCAATTTGTTTCTACAGTGGCTGGATTACAATAGCCAGTGTTACGAATGTTGCAGCATGGCTGATTAGCATCAAAAGTTTTGCTCTGAATAGTGAGATTTTCTGGACTGTATTCATGATCTTTGTTGCCTTTGGCATTAATCTTTTTATGCTTATTTACCGAAATATGAGAGAATATGTACTGGTTGGGATATGGGCCTTTGCGGCGATCTCATACAAGCACTGGGATTCGATTGCCATTATTCAATGGACTGCTCTGTTTCTGGCATCAGCTCTGCTTCTTCTCGTTTTTGCCCATGGCTATAAAAATATTAAAAGCAATCCATTCTTCGGTTTTAAAACCGGATCATAGCATTCCTTGTGCATAACATATTTAATGCTGCATTCTGAAATGAAAATTTTGTAACTTGTAGGCTCCGGAACAATATTTTTTTACTCCTTTTTCAAAATTAAGAATATGAAATCCTGGTCAACTACCAATGGAATTCAAATTTCCCGTTTACTTGGAGGAAGATCAAACTGCTATTTTGTAGCCTTTGGCAAAATGAGAATTCTTGTCGACACGGCCGGGAAAAACAGGTTTTCCTTACTTAAAAAAAGACTTGAATTAAAATTAGGTCCGGAAAAACTGGATTATCTTTTTCTCACCCATACCCACTTTGATCATGTGCAAAATGCGGCAAGACTAAAAAAGATTTTTGGTTGCAAAATTATTGCTGATGAACGGGAGTCTGAATTTCTGTCCAAAGGTTCTACACCCTTGCCTAAGGGTAGTTTTGCCTTAACAAAATTTATTACATGGTTGGGTAAAAGGCTTACAAACATTGACCGGTATCCGGAAGTAAAATGTGACATTTGTGTCGATGATATTTATGAAATTAAAACACGGACAGATCCCATAAGAATGTTAAGGACACCGGGACATTCAGCTGGTTCTCTGACCCTGGATGTTGAAATTGCCCTGGTTGGTGACAGTATGTATTGGTACAGGAAAAATTCTGTTTTTCCCGTATTTGCAGATAATAAAAGAGGGGTCATTGAAAGCTGGCAGAAAATGTTGAAAACAAATTGTACCTTATTTCTTGCAGGCCATGGTAAACCTATCCCACGAGAAATCCTTGAAAAGAATTTTTTAAGATTAAATCCCAATTGATTGGGATAATATTGCAATCCTTACCCGGGCAGTTCTTCACATTCGAAAGCCTATAAACGGCAGATTAATTTTTTCTGATAATCTTTGGAATAATACCAGTCATTAATAACCTTCATTTGGTATTGAATCACCACCAAAGGATCAAATTCTTTTTCAGCTTCGATCGATTCTCAATGATTGGTTATGGCAATATATTTTCCATTGAACGATAAAAAAACTTGTCCTGTCTTTACATGGTATTTTTCGTATACGGACGGATTCGAAATTTAAATTGTCCTATATTTACATATAAAAAGCTGTGAAATTAAACCCTTTTTAAACCTTTTTTGTAAAATTTCGTCAAATGGGATATAATCAAAATTAAAAACCATGAAAAAAATAATTTCAATCCTACTTATAAGTTTAGCTGTTATTACAGTGAATGCTCAGGCTAAAATTAATACAAAAGAAAGAGTTCAGAACAGAAATCAAATAGAAAAAGGAAAACAGGAACTTGCAAGAGATGTACAGGAGTTGGCTGATTTTAAAATAAGCCTGGAAGAACTTGACAATGCCCTGCAAAATAAACAATTTAAAAAGGCCAATCTTATTAAAAACAAGCTGGTAACGGATATGGAAAGGGAGGTAATGCAAAGTAAGGCCAAATTGAAAAAAGATTCCAGGGAGGTCTCTCAAAGCAAAGCTGAGGTAAGGACAGAAAACCGGGAAGTCAGAGCAGACCGGAGAGATTTAAGAAGTCCGCAAAAAGGAGAAAGAAGAGAACTGGCCCGGGACAGACAAAACAGAAGAGATGATTCCAGGGATTTAAGGGATGATAAAAGAGATTTCGCCATTCAGAACAGCCTTGTTGAAAGGCAAAAAGAAATTCTTGCCATATTGAAAGTTTATAATTTTACCTCCGATAAAAATTCAAAGGAAAAGGCCGAAACCAATAAAGCATTAGTCTATGCCTTTGTAAAAACAATGGAAGAAGATATCAGGCTTACCAAAAAAGAACTATCCGAGGACCACAGGGAGTCTGCAGAAGATAGAATGGAACGAAGGGATGACAGAAGAAACTAGGCAGGCTTAGCCATGTCTGGAAATCATTTCAAGGCTTTGTTTATCTGATATTTCGATTGTTTTACCATAAATTTTTATGATACCATCCTGCCGGAATTCGGAAAGAGTGCGGATAACATTTTCCGTACTCATTCCTATATATTCGGCAATTTCTTTGCGGGATACAGGTAATTCAAATTCATCTGTTTTAAAAATGGAATCTGAAAAATATAACAACATAAAGGCTACCCGCCCTTTTAAGTTTCTCTTTTTTATTTCCAGCATATCCTGGATAATCCGGTCAGATACTTCGCTCATTCTCTTCATCAGATCCGTAGCAAAAGCAGCATTGGACCCTGCCATTTTAAACATATCTTTCATGGATATATGGCATAAGACAGATTCTTCCAGAGCTGTGACACTGTATTGATATTCCTTTTTAGAAAAAACCGAAAGAATGCTTACAAAATCAAAGGGCTTTGCAATGTGAATGATCTGTTCTTTCTCTCCTGTAATTCTGAATAGTTTTACCAATCCGCTCTTCAGGTAGGTAAAGTTTATAATCTTCTCCCCTTGTTTGATTATTTCTTCCCCTTTTTTGAAAAGATGCTGTTCTTTAGTTGCACAAATTACCCGCATTTCTTCCTGACCAACATTTTCAAAAAACATGGATCTTAGGTCGCACTCCGTGCAAACACATTCAACAAATTTTTCGGAACTGGGCTTTATAATTTCCATAATATTTCAGACCGCAATAATCCAATTTCTATACCAAAAATCTATAAATCAACTATTTGTGCTATAAAACATACTTTGAACTATGATATATATCATTAAATGATAATTGTCATAATGATTTTTGTGAAAAGAATAACATAAGCAACTAGCTTTATCAAAAATACGAGAAAAAACTTAAATTCAAATTACTATGCAAAGATTGGTAATACTTGGTGGAGGCACTGCAGGAACAATGATGGCCAATAAGCTTCGAAAGGCCCTTGATAAAGAGGATTGGAAAATAACCATTGTTGATAAACACAAAACTCATTATTATCAACCCGGTTTATTATTTATCCCTTTCGGTATATATAATAAGCAAGATGTAGTTAAGCCGAAGGGAGATTTTTTTCCTTCAGGAGTTGATGTAATTTACTCTGAAATTGACAAAGTAATTCATAAGGACAATAAAGTCAGACTTGAAGGTGGAAAGGTTCTTCCTTATGATTTGCTGATAATCGCAACGGGTACCCAAACCCGGCCTGAAGAGACTCCGGGATTAAAAGATAAACTTTGGTATAAAAACATTTTTGATTTTTATACGATTGAAGGTGCATTGGCGCTTCAAAATTTCTTTAAGTCATGGCAGGGTGGCAAACTGGTAATGGCCATTACCGAACTTCCTTTTAAATGTCCTGTGGCTCCCATTGAGTTTGTTTGTCTTGCAGAAGCGTTTTTTACCCAAAAAGGGATACGCGACAAGGTTGAAATAACATTTGTAACCCCATTATCGGGTGCTTTTACCAAACCTGTCGCAACGAAAATGCTCAGTGAATTGCTAAATGAGAAAAATATTAAAATCATTCCTGATTTTTATATTGAAAGAATAGATAATGAAAATAAAAAAATCATTTCATATGATGAGCAGGAAATAGATTTTGATGTTTTAACAATTGTCCCTGTGAATATGGGAGATGAAATGGTTGAAAGAAGCGGATTTGGCGATGATTTAAATTTTATTCCCACGAATCCGGAGACCCTTCAGTCTGAGTTTTCAGAAAATGTTTTCGTGATCGGAGATGCTTCAAATCTGCCTACCTCCAAAGCCGGATCAGTAGCTCATTTTGCAGGGGAGATCTTATTTGATAACATCATGAGTTTTATTGAAAAAAGACCCCTGATGGCAAAGTTTGACGGCCATGCAAACTGCTATATTGAAACCGGTTATGGAAAAGGTGCTTTAATAGATTTTAATTATGACACGGAACCCCTTCCGGGAACATTTCCATTACCGGGAATCGGGCCATTTGGACTTCTTAAGAATACCAAAATCAATCATTACGGGAAAATACTTTTCCGGTGGATATACTGGCACATATTACTCCAGGGTAAAGAAATGCCTATAGAAGCGCATATGACTATGGCGGGGAAGAAAAAAGTAAGTTAACTGAAAGATTATAAGATGGAAAGTACCGATATACAATTACAGATAAACGAGTTAAATAATAAGGTAGATCTTATTCTTGACTATGTTAATCAGCAAAGACTTAAATCTTCTGCGGTTGAGGACCTGGTTTCAGACCTTTCCATAATCGGGAAGGATGTTTATGACAGTGCCGTTCATGAACTTGAAAATCAGGATGTGGAAATT
>CBDUPM010000182.1:0-6089 GCA_965369105.1 uncultured Bacteroidales bacterium
AGCTCTGGATCGGGGCTCTGGAAAGAATAAACAATTCCGGAATAACCAAACTGGCCGCTATCCATCGTGGATTTTCCACTTATGATAAAACCCTGTTCAGAAATGACCCCCAATGGCAAATTCCTATTGAATTAAGAAGAAGGATTCCGGAACTCCCTATAATTACTGATCCGAGTCATATCTGTGGAAGTCGGCCCCTTCTTTATGATGTTTCTCAAAAAGCAATGGACCTGAACTTTGACGGATTGATTATTGAAAGTCATATTAATCCGGACAAAGCCCTTAGCGACGCCAAGCAGCAATTGACCCCGGTAGCCCTTAAAGAGCTGATAGACAGGATTATTCTCAGGGATTCGGGTATCAATGTGGAGACAGAATTAAATTTAGCGGAATTAAGGGAACAAATTGATAAGCTGGACGATAAAATTCTTAATATATTTGAAAAAAGGATGAAGGTTGTTGAGGAAATAGGAAGGCATAAAAAGGAAAACAATCTTACCATTCTTCAAACCAAACGCTGGGATGATCTGTTAAATAAAAGGATTAAGCTGGGAAGCCGTAAAGGTTTAAGTGAAGAATTTATATCGAAAATATTCCGTTCCATTCACCAGGAATCTATTAATCACCAGACCATTGTGATGAATAAACCTGAGGATATTCAAAAATGAAAACACAAAAGCTGAATACAAAGCTTGGATCTTCTGATATAATCATCGGGGGATCCATGAAGGATCTGAAACAGTTTTATCGACCCGACAAAACAATTTTACTGGTGGATGAAAATGTTTTAAGAAACTATAAAGATTTGTTTTCAGAGTATCAATTGATTTCTATCCCCCAGGGTGAAAACAGTAAAAGCCTGGAACAGTATTCAGAGATATTTGGCCGGATGCTTGAATCGGGAGTGGACCGCAGCTGGAAACTGGTTGGAATAGGAGGGGGGATAACCACTGATCTCAGCGGCTATGTTGCTTCAACTTATTTCAGGGGAATTGATTACGGCTTTGTTTCCACTACCTTGCTAGGACAGGTAGACGCTGCCATCGGAGGTAAAAACGGGATTAATTATAAGGGGTATAAAAATCTGATTGGGGTTATCCGTCAACCTGAATTTGTTGTTTGCGATCTGGAGAGCCTTAAAACCCTTCCCAAAAAGGAATTTATAGCGGGTTTTGCTGAAATAGTAAAATACGGATTCATCCGGAATCCTGAAATCTATTCTTATCTGAAAAATAATATAGATGCAGCCCTTGATTACCATATTCCATGTCTTGAAAAACTGGTTTATGAATCCGTGAAAGTTAAAATAGATATCGTTGAATCGGATGTTTCGGAAAAAGGGGACAGGAAATTGTTAAATTTTGGACATACCTGTGCCCATGCAATTGAAAAGCTCTCAAAAATCTCCCATGGTGAAGCGGTTTCTGTCGGGATGGTAATGGCCAGTAAATTATCGGTCAGCCTGGGCTTTTGTAAAGAAAACCTGGTAGCTGAGCTGGAAGAAATTCTCAAAATGACCGGTCTCCCTGTAAGCATAGACCTTCCTTTTGACCAGATGATAGAAGCTATGAAAAAGGATAAAAAGAAATCGGGTGATACCATGTCCCTGATATTGATCCGTTCGATGGGAGATGCTTTTGTTCATGAGGTTAAAATTGAAAAACTAAAATCACTGCTGGATGATTTGCGTTAGCCTTGGAAATATTTCATTTGAAGAAGCCTTAAACCTTACCCGGAATTCTGAAATGGTGGAGTTGAGGGCTGATTTGTTAAACTTTACGACTGAGCAATATAAATCCCTCTTTGGTCTTAAATCAAAGATTGTATTTACCTGCAGACCTCAGGGGATCGATCCGGAATATCGTAAATCCTTATTTCATCTGGCTGCTGAAAATAAAGTTGATTATATCGATCTTGAGATTGAATCTTATGAACCGGATATGGAATGGCTCTCCGGATTGTGCCGGAAAAATAAAACAGATTTAATTCTTTCCTATCATAACTATAATGAGACTCCGGGGATTGATGAATTGACCGGTATACTTAAAAAGTTTTATAAATTGGGGGCAGATGTAGCGAAAATTGCTACTTTGGTAAAAAATGATGAAGATCTTTTAAATCTGCTTCTTCTGTACCGGAAACAGGGAAGAAAAGTGGTTCTGGGAATGGGAGAAAAAGGGATATTAACAAGGGTGGCTGCCCTGATTTTAGGTGCAGAATTCAGCTTTGCTGCCCCAGGGAAAGAAAGGGGAACGGCTCCGGGACAACTGACCGTTTCAGATATGAATGAACTAGTAAAAATTATGCAAATTTAAAGAATATGAACTCATTTGGAAGGTTTTTCAGAGTTTCAATTTATGGTGAATCCCATGGTAATTCAGTAGGCGTAATTATTGATGGTTGTCCGGCTGGAGTATTTCTTACCGAAAAGGATTTTGAAGCAGATTTGAAGCGCCGGAAAAGCGGAGCCAAAGGGACCACCCCACGGATAGAATTTGATTTCCCCAGGTTTATGAGTGGAATATTCAATGATACCACTACAGGTGCTCCGATTAATATTCAATTTGAAAATACCAATACCCGTTCCAGTGATTATTTGAAAATGAGGGAAATGCCCCGGCCTGGCCATGCTGATTTTGTGGCCATGAAAAAATTCGGAGGCTTTGAGGATTTCCGTGGGAGCGGTCATTTTTCCGGTAGGTTAACTCTCGGGATTGTCACTGCAGGGGTTATCGCAAAACGATTGCTGGGAGAAATTGAAATATCTGCCACATTAATTGAAGCGGGAGGGGTGACTGATATTGATAAAGCCATTGAACTGGCGATTGAAAATAACGATTCTATTGGAGGAATTGTAGAGTGCCGGGTACAGAATATGCCTGTCGGACTTGGTGAACCCTTTTTTGATTCCGTTGAATCACTTATTAGTCATGCAGCCTTTTCCATCCCGGCTGTCAAAGCTATAGAATTCGGTTCAGGATTTGAATCTGCCAGGATGCGAGGGAGTGAACATAATGATAATTTAGTCGATCTGGATGGAAAAACAGAAACTAACTTTGCCGGAGGAATTAACGGAGGGCTGTCTAATGGGAATGACCTTGTGTTCAGGATTGCCGTTAAACCCACCAGCAGTACAGAACAGGTACAAAAGACCCTAAATATTAAAAGCGGTAAAATTGAAGAACTTGTAGTAGAAGGAAGGCATGATAAATGTATTGCCCTGAGAGTACCCCCGGTTCTGGAAGGTGCTGTTGCAATGGTCCTTGCCGACCTGATGATGATAGAAGGAAAAATTAACAGAATTTATATAGAAGAAGATTAAAATCATGAGAATAGCTGTAGTAGGTGCCGGAAATATGGGAGCCTGGCTGGTGGAATCCCTGTGTCTTGACTTTGAAGTAGGTGTTTATGATGCCGACCGGAATAAATTAAAATACTTTTTTAATTCCAGGAAATTTTTGTACCAGGAAGAACTGTTTGAATTTGAACCGGACATACTGATTAATGCGGTCAGCCTGGAAAATACGATTAGGGTTTTTGAAGAGTTGATCCCATTTCTGAGTGAATCCTGTATACTTGCCGATATTACTTCTGTCAAAAATGGCTTATCAAAGTTTTACAAAGATAGCGGGCGCAGATTTGTCTCAACTCATCCCATGTTTGGACCTACTTTTGCCAATGTTAAAGATCTGAGTGAAGAAAATGCGATTATTATTAGCGAATCAGATGAAGAAGGGAAGGAATTTTTCAGGGATTTATACCAGAAGCATAAGCTGAGAATTCATGAATATAATTTTAAAAAGCATGATGAAACCATAGCTTACTCTTTATCCATGCCTTTTGCTTCCACTCTTGTGTTTGCCTCATGTATGAAAGAGCAGGATGCTCCGGGAACTACCTTTAGAAAGCATAATGAAATTGCAAAAGGATTATTGAGTGAAGATAATTTCCTGCTTTCTGAGATTCTGCTGAATCCGGAAAGTCTGCCCCAGATTGAGAGTATCAGTAAAAGTCTGAATGAACTTATGAAAATGATTAAGGAGAAAGATACTTCCGGGCTTCACGAGTATTTAAAAGAAATAAAAAGCAATTTCGGTATAGAGGAGGCTTAGTCTTTCAGGCGAATTCGAAGTACAATCTCGGTTTCATCTGTAATTTTAAATCTTTCATCTATTCTTTGGCCAATTACCCAGACAATATGTTTACCGTTGGCCAGCAACCATGTTTTTTCCTTTTCAGGGATAGACATCTTCTGATCAATGAAAAAATCACTTACTTTCTTCAGGTTTTGCATTCCCAGTGGCATAAAATAATCACCCTTTTCCCATTTCCGGATAATTAAAGGGAAACTCACTTTATCATAGTCAAGCTGGGCTGTCTTTAAGCTTTTTTCAAGTTTAAAATCAGCCTTATCAAGCTCTTCAATCTCCATGGCTATGGGTTTTGAGATTTCCTTTTGACCGTCTTCAATATAAAACCTCCTGGAATCAGATTCTAATCTTTCGCCGATTATAAGATATTCCCGGTCCTTTATTACCCGGTACTTTTCAGAGTAAAACTTTTTCCCGCTTTCCTTTTTTCTTAGTGCAAGACTGATATCATCCACAGTTCCTGATGTAAAGCCATACTCCTGCAATATTTCATATAACCAAACGCGATAATTTTTTTCTTTCAGTAAACTGGGAATATGGATTTTACTTGATTTTTCATCAGGAATCAGAAGGTATCTTTTTTTTACATCTAACTCGGTAAGATAGATTTTTTCCACATCTCGCAGCTTTTTGAGATTCAGCTGCATGGTTTCACTGAAGGCAGGATTTATCACTTTCAGAAGGGGAAGGATTTCATGCCTGATTTTATTACGGGTATACTTCATGGATGAATTGGAGCTGTCCTCTCTCCACTCCAGATTATTAGTATCCGCATACTCCCTTATCTGATCCCTGGATGCCCAAAGCAAGGGTCTGATTAAGTTTCCATATCTTTCTTTTATTCCGGATAAACCCTTTATTCCGGTTCCCCTGGCAAGATTTATAAAAAAGGTCTCTACCTGGTCGTTCAGGTTATGAGCAGTGGCGATGGAATCAAAGTGGTGTTGGCTTAATAATTCTTCAAACCAGTCATACCTTAAGTCCCTGGCAGCCATTTGGATGGAAATTTTATTTTCCTCCGCGTAATTCTTTGTGTCGAAACTCTTTGAGTGAACGGGAAATCCGTATTTGTTTTCCAGGGATTTTACAAATTTTTCATCTTCAAGTGACTCATTCCCTCGCAGATTAAAGTTGCAATGAGCCACCATACATTCATAATCACTTTTTGAAAACAAGTCAAGCATAACCACTGAATCAATACCTCCGGAGACCGCAATAATAATTTTTGCTCCTCTTTCCACACAACAGGTTTCTCTTAAATAAGTATCAAAACGGTGAACCATAGTTGTAATTTTTTACTAAGGTACAAAAAAAAGAGGCTGATGAAAACCATCAACCTCTTTAGATTTTTTTAGTAAGATTACTTTTCAGCAAGAAAAGAAGCAATGCCCTCCTGTGTTGCGGATAAGGCTTTATCACCCTGATGCCAGTCGGCAGGACATACTTCACCGTTTTTTTCAAAAAACTGAAGTGCATCTACCATCCGGAGTGTTTCTTCAACGCTTCTTCCCAATGGCATATCATTTATGACCTGGTGGCGAACAATCCCTTCCTTGTCGATAAGAAAAAGACCCCTGTAAGCCCTGGGAGTGCCAAAAAATTCAACTTCACCATCATCATTATAATCCCATTCACCGGCAAGAACACCATAATCCTCAGAGATTCCCTGGGATTGATCGGCAACAAGAGGGTATTTTACACCTTTGATCCCACCATTTTTAAGTTCTGTTTGCAACCATGCCCAATGGGAGTGTTCAGAATCGACTGAGCATCCGACAACGGCTACATTTCTTTTTTCAAATTCAGCCATTTTATCCTGAAAGGCAATTATTTCTGTAGGACAGACAAATGTAAAATCAGCAGGGTAAAAGAAGAAAATAACATGTTTTTTACCGAGATACTGATTAAGAGAAAAATTTTCAACTACTTCCCCTCCGT
>CBDUPM010000183.1:0-6063 GCA_965369105.1 uncultured Bacteroidales bacterium
CATTAGCACATTAACATTTCCTGCCCAAAAACATCCCATCTCATTCCAAAACCTTTTTAAAATCATTGAAATCCTTGCATTAAAATTGTAACATTGTAAGCCTTAGAACAGCTATAATGATTGATAAAACAAGTTTTTATGCTTAGAAATACTCCAATTGATTTCCAGGTGGTTAAAGAAGTAATTGAATCTACTCAGGTGGATAAAGTGGGTCATGCTTCCATTCGTGAACTGGTAAGGATGGTAAATGATATTGAAGAACGGACCGGAAAGAAATTCATTCGTATGGAGATGGGTGTTCCGGGTCTGGATCCGGCTGCTGTGGGAGTTGAAGCAGAGATAGAAGCTTTACGCAGGGGTGTACCCTCAAAGTATCCCATGATTGAAGGAGTAAAAGAATTAAAGCTTGAAGTTTCCAAATTTGTAAAATTATTTATGGATGTAGAGGTAAACCCTGCGAGTTGTATCCCCACAGTAGGTTCCATGATGGGAGGTATGGCAACATTCATGACAGCCAACCGGACCGATCATCATAAAGAGGGAACCCTGTTTTTGGATCCTGGATTTCCGGTTCAAAAACAGCAATGTAAGGTATTGGGTCATAATTATGAAAGTTTTGATCTCTATGATTTCAGGGGTGAAAAACTCAGGGACAAGCTGGAATCTTATCTTTCAACCGGAAAAATATCTTCCATCCTGTATTCAAATCCGAATAACCCTTCCTGGGTGTGTCTGACAGAAGAAGAATTGAAGATTATAGGTGAACTGGCAAATAAACATGATGTGATCGTGATTGAAGACCTTGCTTATTTTGGAATGGATTTCCGTAAGGATTACTCGGTTCCGGGACAGCCTCCCTTTCAGCCAACAGTTGCTAAATATACCGATTTATATATCCTGCTGATTTCTTCTTCAAAGGTTTTTAGTTATGCCGGACAAAGAGTAGGCATGATGGTTATTTCTGACATTCTTTTTAATAGAAGATACCCTGAATTAAAACGGTTTTATGCTTCTGATCTCTTCGGTTATTCAATGATTTATGGAGCTCTTTATTCCCTTTCCGCAGGTACGGGTCATTCTGCCCAATATGGTCTGGCAGCTATTTTAAAGGCCGCCAATGAAGGAAAATTTAATTTCGTTGAGATTGTCAGGGAATACGGTGAAAAGGCTAAAATTATGAAGAAGATCTTTTTAGATGCCGGATTTCATATTGTATATGACAAGGATATGGACCAGGAGGTGGCCGATGGTTTTTATTTTACCATTTCCTACCCTGGAATGAGTGGAACAGAGTTGCTGGAGGAACTCCTTTATTACGGAATCAGTGCAATTTCGCTTGATATAACCGGAAGCACGCGTTCTGAAGGTTTAAGAGCCTGTGTTTCTCAGGTCAAAAGATCCCAATTTGACGATTTAAGATACAGGGTGCAAAAATTTAAAGAAGATCATTCAGTTTGATAAATCAATATTCTGATGGTCAATATGTTATTTAATCCTGTTATTAAACAGAGGCTAAAATGATCTTAATCATGTCCTCAAAAAAGCCTGAATCTAATATGTTTTTTTATTTTTACATTTCATTTAACATTTCATAATACCTGTTTAATATGGCAAAAGCTAAAGGGGCAATTGTAGTTGACATTGAAAAGTGCAAAGGTTGCAAGCTTTGTGTAGTGAACTGCCCTACTAACGTTATTGAACTATCACGGGAAGTAAATGGTAAGGGTTATCACTATGCGTATATGGAAAACCCGGAGGCCTGCACAGGTTGTCAGAGTTGCGGCCTGGTTTGTCCTGATGGAGTTATAGAAGTTTATATGGTCAGAGTTTAATTCAAAAAAATATTTGATGAGCGATTTACGATTAATGAAAGGCAACGAAGCGATAGCGGAGGCAGCTATTCGCGCAGGTGCTGATGCCTATTTTGGCTATCCCATTACCCCTCAATCTGAGGTATTGGAGTATTTAATGCTCGAAAGACCTGAAAAAAGAACCGGAATGGTTGTTTTACAGGCAGAATCAGAGATTGCTGCAATCAATATGGTTTATGGGGCAGCCGGAACCGGTAAAAGAGTGCTTACCTCTTCTTCCTCTCCGGGTATCAGCTTAAAACAGGAAGGAATATCCTATATTGCCGGTGCCGAACTTCCCTGCCTGATTGTGAATGTAGTAAGGGGAGGACCCGGACTTGGAACAATTCAACCCTCCCAGGCTGATTATTTTCAAGCAGTGAAGGGTGGGGGACATGGTGATTACAAGCTTATTGTGCTGGCTCCTGCTTCCGTTCAGGAAATGTCAGATTTTGTAAAACTGGGTTTTGAACTAGCATTCAAATACCGGAATCCGGTCATGATTCTAAGTGACGGCGTAATTGGCCAGATGATGGAAAAAGTTGAACTTTTTGAACAACAACCCAGACTGGAGCATTTTGACCCGGCATGGACCATTACCGGAAAAACCCCCGACAGGGAAAGAAATGTTATAACCTCCCTTGATCTGGATCCGAACCGTCAGGAAAAGCACAATCATAAATTACAGGCTAAATACAGGAAAATTGAAGAGCAGGAAACACGCTATGAAGAAATAATGACTGATGATGCAGAATACATTTTTATTGCATATGGATCAAGTGCAAGAATCAGTCAAAAAGCAGTTCAACTGGCCAGAGAAAAGGGCATTAAAGCAGGCCTTTTACGTCCGATTACCCTTTTTCCCTTTCCGACAAAACGAATAAGTGAACTGGCAGACAGGGTTAAAGGTTTTCTGTCGGTAGAAATGAGCGCAGGCCAGATGATTGAAGATGTGAAACTTGCGGTGAATGGAAAGGTGAAAGTGGAACATTTCGGCAGGTATGGGGGTGTAATCCCGGCTCCGGATGAGGTATTGGAAGCCCTAGAAATGCAATTAATAAAATAAAATCATGGATATCAGGGAAATTATTAAGGAAGAAAATAAGGTTTACTCCAAGACTCCCCTAATGAATGACAATACGCTATCGTATTGTCCGGGTTGCGGACATGGCACGGTCCACCGCATGATTATGGAAGTAGTAGAGGAAATGGGAATCCAGGAAGATACCATTGGAGTGGCACCCGTGGGTTGTTCAGTTCTGGCATATGAATTCATGGAAGTGGATATGTCCCAGGCAGCTCATGGAAGGGCCCCGGCAGTTGCAACGGGAATAAAAAGATTATGGCCTGATAAATATGTTTTTACTTACCAGGGAGACGGAGATCTGGCTGCTATAGGTACAGCAGAAACCATTCATGCCTGCAACCGGGGTGAAAATATATGTATTTTCTATATTAATAATGGAATATACGGTATGACGGGCGGGCAAATGGCACCAACAACATTGCCTGGGATGAGGTCATCTACTTCCCCTTATGGAAGGGAAGTTGAATCGATGGGTAACCCTTTATTGATTACGGATATGATTGCCATGTTACCAGGCGTGAATTATGTTACACGCCAGGCAGTTCATAAACCTGGAAATGTTAGAAGGACAAAAAAAGCCATAAGAAAAGCATTTGAAAATCAAAGAGATAAAAAGGGGATTTCATTTATTGAAGTAGTTTCAAATTGTAATTCCGGCTGGAAAATGACACCCGTTCAGGCCAATCAATGGATGGAAGAAAATATGTTTCCCGCTTATCCCCTGGGCGACATAAAAGTGGATGGAAAGCCGGTTAAAGCAAAGGAGTAGTGGGAGATTAGTGCTGGATGCCGGCTGGGAGTTGGGAGTTTATTGGTTTAAAGATAGAATACAATGAACAAATAATTAGCTCATTAGCAATTTAGCACATTAGCATTTTAACAATTTAGCAAATTAGCACACCAATATCATGACAGAAGAAATTATTATTGCAGGTTTTGGAGGACAGGGAGTACTTTCTATGGGTAAAATCCTGGCTTATTCAGGAATTATGCAGGATATGGAGGTTAGCTGGATGCCTTCGTATGGTCCGGAAATGAGAGGTGGAACCGCTAACGTAACCGTCATTCTTAGTGAAGAGAATGTGAGTTCACCCATCCTGAATGAGTACGACACTGCCATAATTTTGAATCAGCAATCGATGGATAAGTTTGAAGAAAGGGTAAAACCCGGAGGACTGCTGTTGTATGACGGGAATGGAATTACCAGGCACCCGGAAAGAAAGGATATTAACATATTCAGGGTGGATGCTGCAGAGGAATCGGCGAAAATGTCGACTACAAAGACTTTCAATATGATTGTCCTGGGCGCATACTTAAAAGTAAAACCTGTTGTGAAACTTGAGAATGTTACCGCAGGATTAAAAAAATCACTTCCTGAACGTCATCATCATTTAATTCCTGTTAATGAAGATGCGATTACCAGGGGACTGGAGATTGTGAAAAAAATTCAGGAAGTAAAATAAAATGACCCATATACTGCAAAGAGCTGTCTCAATATTGAGGCAGCTTTTTTTTTGAAAAAGTGCCTTTACTTTATTCATTGTATTCCGCATACCTGCTTATTTTACGCTTTAAGGTTTTAATCCGAATGACTGTCTTCCAGGACATTTCTATTATAAGCATACCGGGTTTAGAAAAAACCCTTTAGTTTTTTGGTCATAAAGAATGAGTTCCCTTGAATGATATCCTGAAAATCCATACCGGTGATCTATATCAACAAGCCTGATAAGTTATATCATCATATGATTTAATGAATGTCACCCCTAATGACTTTACTCCGGTTAGCTTCAGCCGTATATTTGATAAAAACAGAATTCTCCTGGAATGAAGCAACTTACTTTCATTTTCTTAACAGCCTTTTTCAGTCTGTTCCTCAATGGCCAGGACGGAAAATTTGCGGTTTGCTATGGAATGAATGTAACCCAGTTTTATACCGGAAGTGGTCATGGTTCAGCTTATATCATGAATAGCAATATTCAGAAGGGGAGGAAATCTCTGGAGCTGGGAATGATCTACCAGGAAAATGACAAGCGGGTGAGCGGAGGAAACGCCAAGTACAAAGTCTATTTTGGCAGGAATCCATGGAACAGGAGTCTTTCAAAAACCAATAGTATTACATTTAAACCCTATATACATTATAATTGTATTTATCAAAGTTCGAAAGTTAATACTCCGGATATACCCCCTTCAGGATCAAAGAAATCAAACTATCCTGAACTACCTTCATCTCCGGGAACTATTGCCTCCATGGAACATTATGCCGGTATTGGTTTACAATTGTTTGTTTCCAAAAATATTTGTGTTGACGGGAGTATGGGAATGGGTGCTTATATTGGAAGTCTGAATCATACCACCCGCCCTGCAACTTTAGGAATCCACAATGAAAATTCAGGATTTGTGCTGGCATTCGATTTTGGAATAGGATATATCTTTGGCATCTAGAAAGGGATTTCTTCTATTTAAAATGGGACAGCCTGTTTTTATGTTTTTTTCTTTCTTTTCCCCGATTAATTATAAAATCTGATGGATCAGGTATATTCAAGAATAGCTATGCTGCTTGGATTTTTTATTTTTTAAGTATATTTATATTCCAGAAATTTCAAACCACTAATCAAATAAAAATGAACTTAGCAAAAAACAATCTTGACAGACGGTCATTTCTTAAAAAATCACTAATCGGTGCTGCAGGTGTAAGTCTTTTACCACTGTATTCCTGTAAAAAAACAGCTGATGATACCCTAAGACTGGGATTTATAGGATTAGGCCGCCAGACAAATTATCTTCAAAGCAGCTTTTTGAAAATAGACCCAAAAGTTAAAATAGTTGCGGGTGCAGATGTATATGCCATAAAAAGAGAAAGATTCCTTAAGAAATGCAAAGATTATTATAAATCTGTAAATGAAGAAGTACAGGTCACTGCATATGAAGACTATACTGATTTATTAGCCAGAACTGATATAGATGCGGTTGTTATTGCATCACCCGATCACTGGCATGCAAAGATGGCCATTGATGCAGCCAGGGCAGGGATCCATATTTATCTGGAGAAACCAATGTGTCAGACCGCTGAAGAAGCAAAGGAAGTGAAGCAGGTTGTGGACGAGACCGGGATCATTCTACAGGTGG
>CBDUPM010000184.1:0-6043 GCA_965369105.1 uncultured Bacteroidales bacterium
GGCAATTACAAAAAAAGGAAAGCTATTGGAAATATTTACCCGTTTGGGAATGGAAAAGGGCGATTCAAAAGCAAGAGGAATGAATTCTCTGAACTACCTTATTCATTCATTGCCGGAAAAGAACCCCATTCTGCTTGTTCATAATACACATACAAAAGAAAAGGACCTGTTGGATATAAAAAATCATTTGAACAGAATTCATTTTTGTTTATGTCCGAATTCAAACATGTATATTTCAAATGAATTACCTGACTCATTCCTGGCAGATAAGTTTCCGGAAAAAATTTGTATTGGAACCGACAGCTTATCCTCCAATCACCGTCTGTCAATTCTCGAAGAACTAAAAACCTTACAAAACCATTTTCAACATAAATCTTTGGATGAGCTCTTGTCTTATGCAACCATAAATGGTGCGAAAGCATTAAATATAGCCCATCGCTTTGGTAGTTTTGAGAAAGGGAAAATACCGGGTGTAAATCTGATTACTAAAGCAGATCTTCATAAATTATCCTTAAACCCAGAATCAAAAATCAGGGTACTGATTTAAAAATTCAGTATAGAAAAAGGGTGGAAACCATGACTAATATTCCCAGGAAATAACCTGCATAAACCTGATTAAGACTATGAGCATTAAGGTATATCCTGGATGAGCCGGTAATTCCGGCTGCGATCAGCAATCCTAATAAGGAATAATATAGATTTAAATTAAGTTTAATACTTGCCACCAGTACCAGTCCGGTAATACCTCCAAGGCCAATCATATGAGCACTGATCTTCCATTTATAACTTATACCTGCTGAAAGAAAAACCGCAATAAAACTCCCAAGCATAAAGGCTTGCATAAAGGGGAAAACAGGAATCCTTCTGAACAGCAGGTAGGTGAGAAAATAAAACACTGAAGTTATTGCAAGGGGATAAACCCTTTCTTTATGTTTTTGAAGGCTTATATCTGAAATTTTTTGCTGAAGAAAAAAAACCGGAACCATCATTACCGGTAAAAGCAGTGTGCCAATTATGGTTAACAGAATCAATCTGTATTTTGTTCCATCGGCAATATAGGCAATGTATGAATCTGTATAAAGCAAGAGAATGACGCCTAAAGTTGACATCAGCAAAGGATGAAAGCAAATAGAAAAGGTTTGTGCTATTTTTCTTAGCATTATCAAAGTTCCTTTCGTAACCGGGCCACAGGTATATTTAGTTGTTCTCGATATTTTGCTACTGTCCTTCTGGCTATATGATATCCTTTTTCCTGTAAAATCTCAGCCAGTTTTTCGTCTGTTAAAGGTTTACGCTTTTCTTCACCCTCAATACATTCCTCTAAAATCTTTTTAATCTCCCGGGTAGAAACCTCTTCCCCGGATTCTGTTTGCATACCTTCTGAAAAGAAATATTTCAAAGGGAAAATCCCAAAATGCGTTTGAATATATTTAGAATTTGCAACCCTTGAAACAGTTGAGATGTCCAATCCTGTAATATCTGCAATATCCTTAAGAATCATGGGGCGTAATTCCTTTTCATCTCCTTCCAGGAAGTAATTATGCTGATAACTCAATATAGTATTCATGGTTACCAGCAGAGTATTTTGACGTTGTTTGATCGCATCAATAAACCATTTTGCAGAATCCAGTTTTTGTTTTACAAAACTCAGGGCTTCTTTGTCATCCTTGTTATTTCCGGACTTTTTATTCTGGGAATAAGTTTGAATCATATCACTATAGGTTCTGCTGAGCCTAAGTTCCGGAACATTTCTTGCGTTAAGGCTTAATTGAAGCTCACCATCCACATTATCCAAAACAAAGTCAGGAATAATCTGCTCGGAAGACCTGTTCATCGGATCATTGTATGAACTACCCGGTTTTGGATTCAGTTTTATGACCTCATCGATGGCATCTTTCATATCATCATCACTAAGATTCAGGCGTGCGATAATCTTATCATAATGTCGGCGGGAGAATTCATCAAAGTGAAATTTTAAAATATCATGTGCATTTTTAACCGGGGGGTAACTTAAATCTTTTCTTTTTATTTGAAGCATCAGACATTCCTGAAGATCTCTTGCTCCCACACCTGCCGGGTCAAAATCATGAATGATGTCCAGAATTTCACGCAGTTCCGTTTCAGTGGATTCGATCCCCATGGAAAATGCAAGATCATCAACAATGGCATCCAGTTTTCTTCTCAAATACCCATCCTCATCAATATTGCCAATGAGGTAGGTTGCCAGTGCTTCTTCTCTTTCATTCAACTTACGCAAACCCAATTGTGATTCCAGGTTTTCATGAAAAGAAACCCCTACTGAAAATGGTATATCTTCATATTTATCATCCTTTGAAAAATTACTGGAATTAAGCTTGTAATTGGGGATTTCATCGTCATCCATATAATCCTCAAGAGAAAACTCATCATTTTCTGAGGACTGTTCATCACTTTCAGAAGACTCATCATAATTATCCAGTTCCTCAGAAGTATCTGCACCCTCTTCTAACATTGGATTTTCTTCCAGCTCTTTTTTAATTCTTTGTTCCAGCTGAATAGTAGGAATCTCCAACAGCTTAATCATTTGAATCTGCTGCGGAGAGAGCTTTTGAAGTAATTTTTGCTGAAGTTTCTGCTTTAACATTTCCTCAAATTAAAAGATGCACGATTTTTGTGCATGGCTTTTATATTCCAATTTTACTAAAAATATTTGAGTTTTCGATCTATCTTCAGACAGAATTACCCGGTTTTTGTGAAAAAATACGAAAAGGAGCCAATACCTGCTGAAAAATTAAAATTCAGCATTTCGGGGGGTTCTCGGAAATGGGATCACATCCCTTATATTAGACATTCCGGTGATAAATAACATCAGTCTTTCAAATCCAAGTCCAAATCCTGAATGTTCCACTGTTCCAAACCGGCGGGTATCTAAAAACCACCACATTTCTTCCTCCGGCATATTCAGAGCCCTGATTCTTTCCAGAAGTTTATCCAGATTCTCTTCCCGTTGAGAGCCCCCAATAATTTCGCCAATCCTTGGAAATAAAACATCCATAGCTCTTACGGTTTTGCCGTCATCGTTATGCTTCATATAGAAAGCCTTAATTTCTTTTGGATAATCTGTCAGAATCACCGGTTTTTTAAAATGTTTCTCAACCAGGTATCTTTCATGTTCCGACTGGAGATCCACTCCCCAGGAAACAGGAAATTCAAATTTTTGATCTGCTTTTAAAAGTATATCAATTGCGTCCGTATAAGACATTCTTACAAAATCATTTTCAACCACAAACTTTAAGGACTCCAAAAGACTCTTGTCAATCATTTGGTTCAGGAACTGCAAGTCATCCTTACAATTTTCAAGGCAATACTTTACGAGATACTTTAGAAAATCCTCTGCCAGGTCCATATTATCATGGATGTCATTGAATGCCACTTCAGGCTCTATCATCCAGAATTCTGCCAGGTGTCTCGGAGTATTTGAGTTTTCCGCCCTGAATGTCGGTCCAAATGTGTATACCCCTCCCAATGCCAGTGCCCCCAGTTCTGCCTCCAGCTGACCTGATACAGTCAGATTGGTGGGTCGTGCAAAAAAATCTTGCTTATAATCAACCTCTCCGTTCTCCGTTAAAGGTGGGTTTACCGGATCGAGCGTAGACACTCTGAACATTTCCCCTGCACCCTCTGCATCACTTGAAGTAATGATTGGGGAATGAATATAAAAGAAACCGATCTCGTTAAAGTATTTATGAATAGCAAAAGATAATGCATGCCTGATACGAAAGACTGCTCCGAAGGTATTGGTTCTGAAACGTAAGTGAGCAATTTCTCTCAAAAATTCCATGGAGTGTCCTTTCTTCTGCAAGGGATAAGTTTCCGGATCAGCTTCTCCGTAAAGCTCCACTTCCTTTGCCTGGATCTCCACACTCTGACCCTGACCCTGTGACTCTACCAGGAGACCTTTTACCCCGATACTTGCTCCTGTGGAAATTTTCCGTAAAAGCTCCTCGTCAAAGCCCGGAACATCAATTACAATCTGGATATTATGGATTATTGAACCATCATTTACTGCAACAAATGCAAGATTTTTATTCCCTCTTTTGGTTCTTACCCAACCTTTGATCAACACGTCCCTGTTTGCCGTTTTTGATTCCAGTAATTCTTTAATCCTTGACCTTTTCATTCTTAATTTTTTAATCATTAATTTCCTTTCAGCATTAACCCCTAATAAAACGAGGTTAAAAGAAAGTATTATCCAGTAACCATACTAAAAAATACTTTTCATAATGGAAAACCCTAAGGAGGTAAAGTCTTTTCCTAAAAAAGCTATTTCCTATAAAATGTTTAACCGGCTAAAAATAATCTCACAAAAGTAGAAAATATTGCCGAATGTGGATACTAATTTTCTTCCTCTTTCAATAAATAACTGTTTTTTCAGTTAATTAAATCAAACAAGGATATTTAGGCCTCATTACTAGCTGTTTTTTTATAACGAATGAGAAAAAAGCCATTCTGGTAACATGGGATTTCACTTCTGTTTCTGAAAGCGCATTTTTACATGCAATGAAAATTGCACAAAATGTCGACAATACCATTCGCCTGATTCATATTGTCAAAGATCCGGAAGAGGCTCAATTAAAGGAAATTGAAAAAAAACTTGCTGAATCCGTAAATTCACTGACAGAAAAATATGACATACCCGTTGAATCAGTGTTATTAAAAGGAAGTATTTTCAGTGAGATTTCGAAATACAACTCCGATAATGAAGATGTTGCTATGGTGGTTATGGGTACCCATGGTATCAAGGGGAAACAAAAATATTTTGGCAGTGCAGCATTAAGAGTTATAGTCGGATCACCCATCCCATTTGTGGTAGTGCAGGATAAGCCGGTGGATGAAAAAAAATTCTCTGATATTGTTTTTCCAATCGATTTTAAATCAGAAAACAAGGAAAAATTATATTGGGCTATATACCTGGGAAAATACCTGAATGCAAAAATTCATCTTTTCAAATCACCTGTAACCGATAAATCATTGGCAAAAAAAGTAAATGTAAACCTGAATTTTGCCATTCGATTCCTCATTCAGAATAACATTGATTACGAAATCCATACGGCGAAAAAATCAGGAAATTTTTCCAAGGAAATGCTTGCCTTTGCCCGTGATTTAAAATCTGATATGATTCTGATTACTTCCACAAAGCATATAACTTTTCTGGATTATTTATTTGGTGCGCCCGAGCAATATATAATGGCCAATCCTTCTAAAATTCCGGTTATGGTTGTAAATCCGAAGGCCAGCTTTGCCAAAATGGGTCAATTTATGTTTGGAAATTCCTAAATCCTGCCGGAATTACCCCTCTTACTTCCCTGAGAAAGGTAATCCGGTTGTTTTGAAATGATGATAAATTAATGTCTACCTTTTTATTCGATAAAATTGTCTTTGGTCCTGTTAAATCCAGAAGACTTGGAAATTCCCTTGGAATAAATCTGCTTCCGGTATCCAAGAAATTCTGCAATTTTGATTGTGTCTATTGTGAATGTGGCTGGAGTAACCAGCACCGGATCCGTAAAGAAGATATTCCATCATCAGGAGATGTGACCCATGCTTTAACTCAAACGCTTCTGGAGATGAAATCGAAGGGTGAAAAACCGGATGTGATTACCTATGCCGGCAATGGAGAACCCACTTTGCACCCTCAATTTTATGAAATTGCCAGAAAAGTATTTGATATCCGGAATGAGTTATTTCCTGATTGCAAAATTTCCCTGCTATGTAATTCAGCCCTTTTACATAAAAAGGAAATTGTGAACTCATTTCAATTTATTGACCAGAATATTCTCAAACTGGATACAGCTATTGAAAAGAGCTTTCACAGGATAAACAGGCCGGCGAAAGGGATTAAACTGGAAGATATCATTACGGAATTATCAAGGTTAAAGTCTGAGAAAACGATCCAGACCCTGTTCTTAAAAGGGAAAAACGAATGGTCAGACATTGACAATACCACAGAAGTGGAAATAAGGGCGCTTATTGACGCTTATAAAAAGATAAAACCGGATTCTGT
>CBDUPM010000185.1:0-6043 GCA_965369105.1 uncultured Bacteroidales bacterium
CTGAGCGTTTCTTATTCAAGAATTGGTCAAAAAAGAATTGCACTGGAAAACCTAACGATTGCTGAAGGTTATTATAAAAAATGCAATCCTGAACCCTTTAAAATTCCTAATCTCTATTTAGGAAAATCGGTAATATACAGAGAACTAGGTGATTACGACAGGTCTGAAAGATACCTTTCGCTTAGTATTGGGAAATCAAAAGAGCTAGAGACAATTGCACCAAGATTGGAAGCTAATTATTATTCTTTTAGGGCAGGCATTTTTTACGAGAAAAAGGAGTTTAAAAAGTTCATAGAATACATTGATATCTATAACTCCATATTGATCAAATATAATATAGATCATTTTAATTACAGGAATATTAGAAGTCAGATTTATAAATACCTGGACATAGACAGCGTCAGGCTGGCTAAAAAACACCTTGATTTTGTGAATTCAGAATTATCAAAAGTCAAACTGGATCCTGAAACTCAATCCAGCTGGAATTTTGTGAATGCTTCATACCAGAAAAAAGTAAAAAACTATGATTCTGCCCTCTATTATTACCGGGTTGCTGAAAAGATAATTTTAAAAAACTTCAAAAGATCTGATCCATATTATGTTTCAATTATGGATAATTACCAGGAATTGTATCTTGAAATGGAGAACTATCCAAAGGTTATTGAGTATTCAGAGAAAAGCCTGGAGGAATTTGATTTCTATAATGATTTCGATATTTCCGCTTCAAAAGATGTTTCAGGATCAATAAAAAGTTATAGAGATGCTTTGGCAAGTTTAAAGATGAATATAAATGTAAGATTACTATTGTATCATAAGGAGAAAGATCCAAACTATCTTACCAAAGCCTATTCTAATTCATATTTATTGGGTGCCATTCTCGATCAATTAAGATGGTATTACCTAACTCAGGACGCTGAATATGTAGTTGATGATAAAAATTCCAATTACTATAAACTGGGACAAAAAGTCTGCGAAGAATTATACAGATTTACCAGCGAACATAAATACCTCGTGGATGCTTTTAGCTTTAATGAAAGAGCAAAGTCGTATAGTCTGTTATCCAATTTGAGAAATCAGACTGCAATGAATTACGGTGGAATCCCGGAAACTCTTATAGAACAAGAGTCAAATCTAAATCTGAAAATCTCGGGATACCGGGAATTAATATATACAGAAGAGCAGGCAAGAAATCCGGACAGAAACAAACTGGAGCTCTGGCAAAATGATCTCTATGAAGCAAATCAGGAATATGAGAAACTCGTGAAGTTCTTTGATGATAATTATCCCGAGTACTATAAACTCAAATACGATACCGAGGTAATAAATATTGACAATGTTAGTAACAGGCTGGCGAAAAATGAGGTAATAATCGAGTATTCAATTTTAGATTCCACTTTGTTTACTTATTTGATTTCGAATGAGAAGAAAGAGGTCTATACCCAAAGAATAAATGAGGACTTCAGGGAGAAATGCCTGGAATTCTATGATGTGCTTACCCAGCAAAGCTTTTCGAGTGGTGCACGGAAAACATTCGCCCAGTATACAAAACTGGGGCATGAATTATATACTATATTGTTAGATCCTTTCAAGGACCAGTTGGTCAATAAAAATCTCATAATCATTCCGGATGGTGAGATTGCCTATATTTCCTTTGAATCATTATTAAGTAAGGAAGTAAATCCGGATAAAATGAATTATTACAATCTTCCCTACTTAATCCTGGATCACGGATTCAGCACCTCCTTTTCTTCCACCGTACATTTCAATGAATTTCCAAAGAAGAAAAAAACCAGCGGGGAAATCCTGGCATTTGCTCCAACCTACGATAATATCAGCTCTGCAGTAATGGAGGATGACCAGGTAAGGCAGGGCGACAGGGATATGTTAATACACATCCCGGGAGTAAAAGAAGAAGTGAAAAAGATCAGCCAGATCCTGGATTCCAGGGTGTTTATGTATTTAAATGCGACAGAAAGTGCTTTTAAGCAAAACGCCAGCGATTATAAATTTCTTCACCTGGCCATGCACACCCTTTTAAATGATGCCACTCCCTTGTATTCAAAACTGGCCTTTACTCAAAGTGTCGACAGCATTGATGATGGTTTCCTGTATACCTATGAAATATACAATTTACAATTAAATGCCGACCTGGCCGTTTTAAGTTCCTGTAGCTCAGGCTATGGAACTCTCCAGGAAGGAGAAGGATTACAAAGCCTGGCCCGGGGTTTTGCCTATGCGGGTTGTCCCAGTATCTTAATGACCTTATGGGAAGTATCAGATAATTCTACTGTGGAGGTAATGGAAAGGTTTTATCATTACCTGGGAAAAGGTTTTTCCAAACCGGAAGCTCTGCATCGCTCAAAATTGGATTTCCTTCAAAATGCAGACCAGTTAAAATCCAATCCATTTTTCTGGTCCAGTTTTGTTCTTATCGGAGACACTGAGCCTATTTATAAAAGCAGGTATTATCAGGCTGGTCTGAATATCCTGTTACTTATGATTCCACTGCCTGTATTTATTGTTTTGTACAGAAGGTACAGGAAAGAAATGAGAAAAAAGGAAATGACAGCGTCCAATTAGGGGATCTGCTTAGCGGTCATATTCATCCCTTTCCATCTCCTCTTCATAATCAGGATCTTCTTTGATTTTTGTAATAAGGTATTGCTTGCAGTAATGCTTGCGTTTTTTGATGTAGTTTTCGCTTCTGAAGCCCAGTTTATCAGCAATTTCTTTTTGCGATACCCCATTTAATGACATTTTCAGAATCGTCTGGCAATCCTCCGGTATTTTAATAAATGCCCTTTGGTACATGGAATATCTAAGGTCTTCTTCCCGCTGGAATGGCTTGGGAGGCTCAAATTCAAGGTAGGGCCTGCTTTCTCTAAGTTTTTTCTCACCTGTTTTCTTTCTTCTCAAAGATTTAAGCCAGATTAAACGGGCAATAGAATAGAGGTAAGTCTGAAATCCACTTTCAAGCTTAAAATCATGGTCTGCCCGTATGTTACGAAATACTACAATTATAGCCTCCTGGAAAATGTCTTTGGCATCATCCTCCGAGCCACTATTCGTTAATATCAGGTTCAAAATAGCAGCGTAATGGCTTCTGTAAATATAACTTAGCACACGGTTATCCCGTCGTCTTATACCATCTATTAATTCTTCTTCAGAAAACCGGTTCACTTATTTTGCTTTGCTTGGCCCCAAATCTAAGAAAAAAATCACGGCTTTGTTAGTACAATTATCAAAAGTAACAAAATTATTAGGCCAGACTTTAGATGTTTTGAAAAACTTATCAGGGAAAATGATTGATATGAATGGATTAAATTGAATCCATATGGAAAACATTCTCAATAGCTTTGAAATGAAAAATCTTAAACTAAATTTTAATTAAAATGTTAAAATCTTAACTTCGCGCAAGAAAAACATACGAAAATGATAAAAAACTGGATTACTGCTTTATATGAATACCTTTTAAGTCTGGGAATGCCTGCCGAATCAGCTCAGAGGCTGGAAGGAATAATAGTGCTGGTAATAATTTTAATTCTTGCTCTTCTGTCTGATTTTTTAACCAAGAAAATCCTGGTTACCTCCATAAAGACAGCTGTAAGAAAAAGTAAAACCACCTGGGATGATGTACTTCTTGAGAGAAAGGTTTTCAACCGGCTGGCTCACATTGCTCCGGCTTTGGTGGTTTATTACAGCATAGACCTTTCCATTGATTCGTTAAGCCTTGTAGGATTTATCAAAAACATCACCATCATTTACATTTATATTGTTTCGCTGATGGTTGTGACCGCTTTTATAAATTCCCTGCACGATATTTATCTTACCTATCCCATGTCAAAAGACAAGCCGATTAAAGGCTATGTCCAGCTGGTCATTATTTTTCTTTATTTTATTGTTGGCATTTTAATCATTGCTTTACTTACGAAGGAATCCCCTCTCAAGCTGCTTACAGGCCTGGGAGCAATAGCAGCTGTTTTATTACTGGTTTTCAGGGATACCATCTTAGGCTTGGTTGCCAGTATACAGGTGTCGGCCAATAATATGGTTAAGCCGGGCGACTGGATCACTATGCCCTCAAGAAACACCGATGGAACGGTGCTTGAGATTTCCTTAAATACCGTTAAGGTTCAAAACTGGGATAAAACCATCAGTAATTTTCCAACCTATGCTCTGTCAACGGAATCCTTTCATAATTGGAAAGGAATGGAGGATTCCGGAGGAAGAAGGATCAAGCGTTCCATAAATATTGATATGAAAAGTGTCAAATTTCTGGATCCGGAATTAAAGAAAAAGCTAAAAAAGGTACAAAACATTCAAGGCTATATTGACCAAAGAGAAAAAGAAATAGAAGAATTTAATAAAAATAACAAGGTTGATGCCTCCATTCCGATTAATGGCAGGCGAATGACAAACCTGGGTGTGTTCCGCCGTTATCTTGAGGCTTACCTTAAAAATCATCCAAAGGTAAATCCGGATATGACTTTCCTGATCAGGCATCTTCAGCCCACTGATAAAGGCCTTCCGATTGAAATATATATTTTCAGCAGGGAAAAAGAATGGGCGGTCTATGAATCTATACAGGCCGATATTTTTGACCATGTTCTGGCAGCTATCCCGATTTTTGATAACTAATCGAGGGATAGAATTGGAGTAAGGGATGCTGGTTTGGATCTGAGCCAAATCAGGGTACGGCGGGGACATAGTGCACTATAGCAGTATAAGTCCTACCGACAAAGCTGATGCTACACCTTTGATTTTTCGGGCTTAGGACTTCGCCTTTTTTCGCTGACCTACTGTACCACAGGTTGGATTCGGCTCCTGTTTTTCCTTTGAGCTGAGAGTATTATCTCGTTAAACATGCATCCACTTATAACCTGCCATACTTTGCTCACTCTCTACTTTACTCCCCTTCAGGCGGAAGCTATCAATTCAAAGCGCTTTTCACCTGCTTTCAATTTAATACTGCTTTTCAAAAATATCCCGGAAAATATGCTTCCGGATTTGATCTTAAATTAAAAGGAGCATATTAATCCTAATGACATTTTGAAATCATATTTAAAGGATCACTTACAATTAAATAATAATATAGATGTTTTTCAAAACATATAAAATCTTTTATTCAATATTGGAAGTTAAAATTAAAACCATCATTTTCAGATTGTTATTTCAAATTGTAATTTTTTCAATTGTGAGCAGATTCCGGTATTGAATTTCAATTTTACATTTATTTCCTTAAATTGTAAATGAATTAATATTTTTAGCATTATTTTTCAGAAACATATTTTATAATAAGATACTAAAATGGAAAACAGCTTACAGATTGACAGTCTTGACAGAAAAATCCTATCTCTGATAACTGAAAATGCCAGAATCCCCTACCTGGAAGTTGCAAGGGAATGCAATGTTTCCGGAGCTGCCATTCACCAGAGAATTCAAAGATTAACCAGGCTGGGAGTAATAACCGGTTCGGAATTTATCATTAATCCAAAGAAAATCGGATATCATACCTGTGCTTACATGGGAATATTCCTGGAAAGTGCCAGTTTATATCCCGAAGTAGTAAAGAAATTAAGAGGAATCCCTGAAATTGTGCAGTGTCACTATACTACCGGTAATTACAGTATTTTCATTAAGGTTTATACAAAAAACAACGAAGATTTAAAGAATGTCCTGGTTGATAAGCTTCAAAGTGTACCCGGTATTGCAAGGACAGAAACCTTTATTTCCCTGGAAGAGTCTTTCAGCAGGCAATTACCCCTTTAGGACCTTTGCCGGTTTATTTCATACATCAGAATAGAAGCAGCAACGGAAACATTCAGAGATTCGGTTTCGCCTGTCATTGGAATCAGCACTTTCTCATCACATAAATGAAGAAGATTTTCTGATATACCCACATCCTCACTTCCCAGTACAATCACAACAGGTCCGGTAAGCTCCGCATTATAACAGGCATTTTGGGTTTTTTCCGTAACCGCTATCACTCTTATTCCGCTGTCTTTAAGATACTTAATTGTATTTGCAAGGGATTTCACCCTGC
>CBDUPM010000186.1:0-6040 GCA_965369105.1 uncultured Bacteroidales bacterium
GTGGCTTTTCAAAAATCAGGTCAGATATGACCTTTTCTCCGGGAACAAGTTCTTTTATTTTTAAATAACCTCTTCCGATTTTTTTCCCATCCCATAACCATTTATGTCCGGTTTTACCGGGTGTTCCTGACATTTCGCCATGTGCATCGGGTTCTGTTTTGGACCAGGGATTCCAGCTTTTGTAATTGGAAAAATCGGAAATTAACTCATAAACTTTTTTAGCAGGAGCGTTAATTTCAAGTTTTCTCTCTAAATATTTTTCAGCAGGAAGGAAAAAGGAGAAGATAAAGAAAAGGGCAATTAATCCCCCAAGGATTACGAGAATAAGTTGAAGTGTTGTCATTTCAATAAAGTTTGGTTTTCACTTTAACAAATGGATGTTAAGAAAGTTTAGTAAAGGTAAGGAATGCCGGGGGAAGTAAAAAAGAATTCAGCACCGAAATTTTATAGAAGATTCTTACACAATGAAATGAAATAAATCCTGTTTTTCGTTCAGGTATTCATACACAATATTTCGGTCTTTCATCCTTTGAATCAAAGAGTTAAAATCTTCTTTTTGCTTCAGTTCTATACCAATAACTGCAGGTCCTCTTTCCCGGCTGTTCTTTTTCGTGTATTCGAAATGAGCAATATCATCCTCGGGACCCAGCACATCATTGACGAATTCTTTCAGGGCACCAGCCCGCTGTGGAAACCGGACTATAAAGTAATGTTTGAGTCCCTGGTATAATAAGGACCTTTCCTTTATTTCTTCTGTACGTGTGATATCGTTATTGCTGCCACTTACAATGCAAACAACCGTTTTCCCTTTGATCTTTTCCCGGAAATCCTCAAGAGCAGAAATAGACAATGCACCGGCAGGTTCAACAACAATAGCTTCTTCATTGTATAATTGCAGGATGTTGGTACAAATCCTGCCTTCCGGAACAGTGATCATCTCGTCAAGATATTTCTGACACACAGGAAAAGTCAGATTCCCCACTCGTTTCACCGCAGCGCCATCCACAAATTTGTCAATTTCATCCAGCTCTATGATATGACCTGCTTCCATCGACTTTTTCATTGCGGGTGCCCCTTCCGGTTCCACGCCTATAATTTTTGTTTCGGGACTCAGAGTTTTAAAAACACTAATCACTCCACTTGCCAATCCACCCCCGCCCACAGGTAGAAAAAGATAATCTATTTTTTTTTGGGATTCATGCAGGATTTCCAGTCCGACGGTTGCCTGGCCTTCTATCACTTTTTCATCATCAAAAGGGTGGATAAAAGTGGATTGCTGTTTTGTGCAGTATTCCTGTGCTTTTTTATAAGCATCGTCATAAGTATCTCCGGTAAGAATTACTTTTACCATATCCTTACCAAACATTTTTACCTGTTTGATTTTTTGGCGTGGGGTAGGGCTTGGCATGAATATAATGCCTTCAATCCCTAATTTTCTGCAGCTGTATGCCACACCCTGAGCATGATTTCCAGCACTTGCACAGACAACCCCATTTTTCAGCTCTTCCGGAAGCAGACTTTTAATTTTATTGTATGCACCTCTTATTTTATAAGACCGAACAATTTGAAGATCTTCCCTTTTTAGAAGGATTTCAGCCTGGTACTTTTCTGACAAATTTAAATTCTCAGCAAGGGGAGTAGATATAATCACAGACTTTAGCCTGTGACCGGCCTCCTGCACTTTCTCCATTTGAGGCATATAAACTCCACTTTGTTTTTTCGTATCCATATCGGTATGATCAGGCTCAGATTATTTATATAAACAAGCTGAAATTCAGATAGTTTATTTTATTTCTAAAAAGAAAAAATATTCTGATGCCAAAGAAATAAGAGTATTTTTTTATAAAAATTTCCCGACCTGAAACGAGGCCGGGAAAAAGATCTTCTGTATAAACTTTTAATTAGCAGGATTTAGCCTTCGCTGGGCCTTAGTTTTCTGACCTGAGAGCCCGTACTCCACATTTCTGAGTTGTGCAGTTCATCCAGTTCTGCCTGGAGTTTCACCCGGTAATCAGGTTTTTCATTTGCCTTAATGGTAATTTTCGCCTCATTTCCGGTTTCAACACTTTCATATAATTCATCGAATACAGGAGCTACTGCATCTCTGAATCGGTTTTTCCAGTCGAGAGCACCTCTTTGGGCAGTAGTTGAGCAGTTTGCATACATCCAGTCCATTCCGTTTTCTGCTACCAATGGCATCAGACTTTGGGTCAGTTCTTCAACGGTTTCATTAAAGGCTTCAGATGGTGAATGTCCCTTACTCCTGAGTTTGTTGTACTGTGCTTCCATGATTCCTGCGATGGCGCCCATTAAAACACCTCTTTCTCCTGTAAGGTCGCTAAATACCTCTTTCTTAAAATTGGTTTCAAAAAGATATCCGGATCCAACACCAATTCCCAGTGCAATAACCCTCTCTTTGGCTTTACCTGTTGCATCCTGGTAAATTGCATAACTTGAATTGAGACCCTTACCGGCAACAAACAATCTTCTCAATGAAGTTCCTGAACCTTTGGGTGCAACCAGAATAACATCCACATCCTTCGGAGGTATAATCCCTGTTTGGTCACTGTAGGTTATACCAAAACCATGAGAAAAATAAAGTGCTTTTCCCGGCGTCAGGTATTTTTTTACCGTAGGCCACATTGCAATTTGTCCGGCATCAGAAAGAAGATACTGGATGATGCTTGCTTTTTCGCAGGCTTCCTCAATAGTGAAAAGGTTTTGTCCTTCAACCCAACCATCTTCTTTTGCCTTTTCCCAGGAAGCGGAATTTTTTCTTTGACCAATGATTACATTAAATCCATTGTCTTTCAGGTTGAGGGATTGCCCCGGCCCCTGAACTCCATAACCTATTATTGCAATCGTTTCTTCTTTTAATACTTCTCTTGCTTTTTTTAAGGGAAATTCTTCGCGGGTCACGACATTTTCTTCAACGCCGCCAAAATTAATTTTTGCCATGTTTGTTTTTATTGATTATTTAGTAAAACTTCTTTTTCTGAATGTTTATTCATCTCATCCAGATCTCTCAAATAACTTGTGATTTCTTTGATTTGTTTTGTAACAGCCACTCTTCCTGAACGGGCAAATTGTAAAACCCCGAAAGGAAGCAGCTTACGGAAAAGATCCTGGGTTTCATCTTTGTGCCCGGCCTTTTCAATTATAATATACTCAGGTTCAACGGTCAGGATATGAGCATTATGATTCCTGATGATGTTTTCTACATCATTTCCGTGTGCAAATGATTTTGTAGGTACCTTATAAAGAGCTATTTCCTGATATACAATTTCATCTTCCGTAAAATAAAATGCTTTAAGCACGCCTATTTGTTTTTCAATCTGCCCATGAATTTTTCTGACCTGTTCCAGGGTGGAATGAATCACAATAGTAAAGCGGAAAACACCTTTTACTTCTGATTCGGAGGTAGTAAGACTGTCTATATTAATATGACGCCTAGTAAATATAGTGGTAAGACGTTGTAAAAGACCAATTTTGTTTTCGGTAAAAACCGAAAGTGTGAATTCTTTTTCCATTATTTCGTTTGTTTTTTATTCAAGTATCATTTCAGAAACGGTTCCTCCTGCAGGGACCATAGGAAATACATTTCCTTCCTGTTCAATTTTCACTTCCAGGAGAAAGGGTCCGTCAAAAGAAATAAAATCATCCAAAACTTTACTCAGTTCATCTCTTTTTGAAACCGTTTTGCCCTCAATTCCGTAACCCTTTGCGATGGTTATAAAGTCAGGATTATGAAGTTCCGTGTATGAATAACGTTTCTCGAAAAACATATCCTGCCATTGCCTCACCATTCCAAGGAAATTATTATTTAAAATGATGATTTTGACTTTTAGTCCCAATTGGGTTATGGTTCCCAGCTCCTGTATTGTCATCTGGAAACCTCCATCACCCACAAAAAGGTAAACATCCCTGTCATCGCCGCATGCAATTTTAGAACCTATTGCGGCTGGCAGTCCGAAGCCCATTGTTCCCAGGCCGCCGGAAGTGATCTGACTTTCAGTTTTGTTGAATTGGTAATATCTTGCCGCCGACATTTGATGCTGGCCAACATCAGAAACTATAATAGCCTGACCTTTTGTCTTTTCAGATAGCATATTGACCACTTCACCACCTGTAAGACCTCCTTCTTTTGGATGAATATCTTTTGAAATTACTTTCTCAAATTCATGCTGGTAAAGTTTATTAAAGGATTCAAGCCATTCCGGATGCGAGTTTTTCTTAATTTTTGGGATAAGAGCCTGTAAAGCGGCTTTTGCATCACCGATTACTGCGACATCCGTTTTGACATTTTTATCAATCTCGGCCGGATCCAGGTCAAAGTGAATGATTTTGGCCTGTTTTGCATAGGTGTCAATATTTCCGGTTACCCTGTCATCAAACCGCATACCCATGCTTATCAAAAGATCGCATTTATTAGTATTGATATTTGGAGCATAATTTCCATGCATTCCCAGCATTCCTGTAAAAAGCGGATGATTTGACGGGAAAGCTGATAATCCCAATAAGGTCCTTCCTACCGGAATTCCCGACTTCTCAACAAACTCCTTAAATTCTTCCTGGGCCCCGGAAAGTAAAACTCCCTGTCCTACCAGTACATAAGGCTTCTTAGCTGAATTGATTAGTTCTGCTGCCCTGGAAACGGCTTCGTCGTCTATCTTTGGGTATGGAATATAGCTTCTGATCTGAGTAATTTTCTCATAGCTGTAGTCAAGTTCAGCAAATTGTGCATCTTTGGTTATATCAAGAAGAACAGGTCCCGGACGTCCTGAACGGGCAATAAAAAATGCTTTGGCAATTGCTTCCGGAATTTCTTCTGCTTTGGTAACCTGGAAATTCCATTTAGTTACCGGCATAGATACCCCTACCACATCGGTTTCCTGGAAAGCATCCGTTCCCAGCAGTGTAGATCCCACCTGACCGGTTATACAGACTAAAGGAGTGGAATCAAGCATAGCATCAGCAAGTCCGGTAACCAGGTTAGTAGCACCCGGACCTGATGTTGCCAGGCAGACTCCCGGCTTTCTTTTAATTCTTGCATAACCCTGGGCAGCGTGAACAGCACCCTGCTCGTGACGCACCATGTGATGTACCAGTTGGTCCTGGTAATTGTAAAGCACATCATACAAAGGCATAATAGCTCCACCAACATAGCCAAACATTATTTCAACACCTTCTTCGATAAGAGAACGCGCTATTGCTTCAGCACCTGAAATTTTAACGCTCTTTTTCTCTTGTTTGTCAACCTGAGTTTTCGTTTCTGTATCCATAACTCTTTATTTTTGTTTGAAATTATATGTACAAGTAGTTTTAATTCTTTTTGTTTTAATCAATTAACCTGACCGCTCCAAGATCAGCAGAACTTACCATGGATGAATAAACTTTTAATGCAGTTGAGATATTTCTTTCCCGGTTAACTGCTTTCCATGCATCCTTTCCCTTTTTCTCCTCTTGTTCTCTTCTTTTATTTATTTCTTCATCACTTAAATCTACATTGATGGTTCTTTCCGGGATATTGATTTTAATAATATCTCCCTCCTGAACAAGTCCTATCTCACCTTTGTTCGCAGCTTCAGGAGATACATGACCGATAGATAGACCTGAAGTTCCTCCTGAAAAGCGGCCATCAGTAACAAGAGCGCAGCTTTCACCCAGTTTTTTTGCTTTGATATAGGATGTAGGATATAGCATTTCCTGCATCCCGGGTCCTCCTTTTGGACCTTCATAAGTAATCAGGACCACATCACCAGCCTTTATTTCATTATTCAAAATGGCATCACAGGCATCATCCTGGGAATGAAAAACCCTGGCTGAACCTTCAAATACCAATACCGATTCATTCACCCCGGCAGTTTTAACTACACAACCTTTTTTTGCAATATTCCCAAAAAGGATAGCTAAACCCCCGTCCTTACTATATGCATTACCGATATTCCGGATACATCCATTTTCCCTGTCTGTATCCAGATGTTTAAACTTTGCTTTTTGAGATCCCATTACCAGGTTTCTGCCACCACCGGGTGCTGAG
>CBDUPM010000187.1:0-6008 GCA_965369105.1 uncultured Bacteroidales bacterium
AGCCTTAATTTTAACCCCCGCCATACTGGCCTGGTACAGCTTCTTGACTATTTCTTTGTCTACTAAACTGTTAATTTTCAATAGTATATAAGCTTCCTTTCCTGCCCGGGCATTTTCGATTTCATTTTTGATCAGGGAAGTAAGCTTTTTTCTTTGAAAATTAGGCGAAACAATCAGGTGTTCGTATTTATAATTTTTATACGCGTTTTGAAAAAATTCAAATACTTTTCTTACATCCATTGTTATTCTTTCATCACTGGTAAGAATCAGTATATCAGAATATACTTTTGCCGTTCCCTCATGGAAGTTACCGGTTCCCACCGCAGCATATTCCACCATGGTATTTCCCTCTCTCCTGGAAATATAAGTCAGTTTGGAATGTACTTTAAGTCCTTTAATTCCGAAAATAACATGTACCCCGGCCTCCTCCAGCTTTTTCGACCAGTAAATATTTGATTTTTCGTCAAACCGGGCCTGCAATTCAATATTTACGGTAACATCCTTTCCATTCAGGGCGGCGTTAATTAAGGCATTCATCACTGCTGAGTCGCGCGCTACCCGGTATAAGGTAGTTTTAATGGTAACCACATTAGGATCCATTGATGCTTCTCTTAACCAGTTTATATAGTGATTGAAGTTCTGATACGGAAAATGGAGCATGATATCTTTTTCCCTGATAACATCAAAAATACTTTTGTCATTTGGTATTCGTCCGTGTGATAAAGGAGGAAATACCGGATACTGAAGGTGGGCTTTTCCCAGGTTGGGGAAATTCATGAAGTCCTTGAAATTATGGTATCTGCCTCCGGGGATCATATTGTCATCTTCATCTAAATCCATCCTTTCAAGAATAAAATTCAACAGGTCCTTTGGCATGGATTCATCATATACCAGTCGCACCGGTTGCCCTTTTCTCCTGTCGTAAACCGACTCGCCTATTTTTTCCAGGAAACTCTTTGAAAGATCATTATCGATATCCAGTTCTGCATCTCTTGTAACTTTAATGGTATAAGCTTCATAATGATCGTAATGCAACTGGGAGAATAAAGTTTTTAAACCATAGCGAATGACATCATCCAGTAAAATCAGGTATTTTCTTGTTCTTAGGGGAAACAATAGAAACCTGCCCAGTCGTTTTGTTGGTACTTCAATCACTGCATATTCCTTTTCAATTCCCTTTTCCTTGCTGGTCATTTTGACAGCCAGGTAAATTGATTTATCTTTTAAATGGGGGAAAGTCCTGACATTGTGAAGCATTATGGGAGTCAGAACCGGAAGAACCTTTTCTTCAAAATATTGCTGAACAAACTCAGCTTTTTTCCGGGTTAACTGGGTTTCATCTATTATGGAAATTCTCTCCTTCTCCAGTTCATGCCTTATATCTTTCCATATTACTTCAAACTGCTTTTGTAATCGAATCACGAATTTCTGAATCTGGCTAAGTACCTCTTTTGGATTGTCCTTATTGGTTCTCCCCGACCTCTCTTCAATATCAATCATTCGTTTAATAGTCGCCACCCGCACCTTAAAGAATTCATCGAGGTTATTGGAAAATATTCCCAGGAACCTGATTCTTTCAACCAATGGTACATTTGTGTCAGCAGCTTCCTGAAGCACTCTTTCATTAAATGAGAGCCAGCTAATCTCCCTGTTTGTTTGGATATTATTTTTCATAGCATGCAAAGATAAGAAAACTAGGTGTTTTTAGGGTAATCAAATTCTTCTCTGACAATTTTATCGCGTGAGATTTCTGTCCATTTATCAATGTCAAATTCCAGTATCACCAGCCCGGTAGTGGGAACATTCATGATTTGCATATTTGACAGGTGGTTTGCCAGGTAGGTAAATCCCGGGTTATGACCAAAGATCATTAACTTTTCAACAGAATCGTCCACTCCATAAATTACGGATAAGATATCATCGGTACCTGCAAGGTAAAGATCTTTACTGAATATAAGGGATTCTTCCCTCATGTGCAGCACCCTGGAAAAAATTAAGGCTGAATGACTTGCCCGTGTTGCCGTACTGGTAATTATCAATTCCGGAATGTTTTTCTTTTTTAACAATCTTCCGGCCATCTCGTAACCATCATTCTTTCAGGGAACGATCAATATCACTTACATCATCATATCCCCATTCTGATTTTCCATGACGAACAATAAAAAGCGTTTTCATAAGATAAGTTTTAGAATGTTATAAGAACCTTCCGTTCAGAATGTAATTTATACAATTATCTGTACGTAAAATAATAAATATTTAGGGAATATGAAGACTTAAAAGTCTAAATCGTGAAAAGAAAAGAGACCAGAAATTAAATTTGACAGATAGATCTTGTTTATCTGAATTTATTCTGACACTCGGGGCCGGGTGTTTTATCTTACATATTTAACGACGGACTTTCGAACAGGTGTTAACGCACTACTTATTTCTTCCGGGGCAACTCACCTGGTTTAGCTCCGGGAACATCAGCTTTTGGATAAAGACCTATTCCAAACTTAAAAGTTCTTATAATAAATTACTTGCCAGATCAGCAAGGAAGCTTCTTTCCCCTTTAATCAGATTTACATGTGCAAAAATATCCTGTCCTTTCATCCGGTCGGCCAGATATGAGAGACCGTTGGACTTGGTATCCAGGTAGGGAGAATCAATTTGCTGGATATCACCTGTAAAGATCATTTTCGTACCCTCCCCTGCTCTTGTAATTATGGTTTTTACCTCGTGAGGCGTCAGGTTCTGGGCTTCGTCAACTATGAAGAACACTCTCGAAAGACTTCTGCCCCTGATATAAGCCAATGGAGTAATTACGAGTTTTTCAGACTGAAGCATTTCATCAATCTTGGTGTATTCTTTTGACTGTTGAGAAAACTTATTCTTAATAACCGAGAGATTATCAAACAGGGGTTGCATATAAGGCCCAATTTTTTCATTTACATCTCCCGGAAGAAATCCCAGGTCACGGTTTGCCAGGGGAACAATGGGACGTGCGAGGAAAATCTGGGTATACATTTTCCTTTGATGGAGCGCGGCAGCAAGTGCAAGCAATGTTTTTCCTGTTCCAGCCTTGCCTGTTAAGGCCACCAGTTGTACTTCGGGTCTTAAAAGTGCATCCAGGGCAAAGGTTTGCTCCGCATTTCTGGGTTCAATACCATAGGTCTTTAGTTTTTCCACCCGGTTGATGACCTTATTGAAAGGGTCAAAATGAGATAAAGCACTATGAGTATTATTTTTAAAAATGAAATACTGATGAGGCCTGGGTTCTTCCTTTAAATCGAACTCCGCTATATCCACCCCTTCGTATTGCTTGTACAACTTATTAATTGAATCAGTACTGGCATCCTCAACTATATTGATATCCTTATAAATATCATCAATGTTTTTCACCATATCGTTCTGGTAATCCTCAGCCATTATTCCCAGGGATTTGGATTTCATCCGCAGGTTTATATCTTTGGTTACCAGTGTAACCTGATTCGTTTTATTATCCTCTGCAACATACTCTGCAATCGCCAGTATCCGGTGATCAGGTGTGTTTTCAGGAAATGATTGTTTCAATTTTTCTGAAAAGGGCCTGCCAATCGCAATTGACAATTTACCCATTCCATTACCAAGAGGTAATCCTCCGTTAAACAATTTTTCACCTGAAATTTTATCAAGTTCACGAGTAAATTCCCTGGCCTGGAAATTAATAATATCATTTCCTTTTTTAAACTTGTCCAGTTCTTCCAATACTGTTATGGGAATGATAATGTCGTTTTCTTCAAAATTATAGATGCATTTGTAATCGTGGAGAAGTACGTTGGTGTCGAGAATAAAAACCTTCTTAGATTTCTTCATTTAACCGTCCTTTTTTTATATTCTGACAAATTCGATCTAAATTTAGCAATTAAAGTATCTGTCTGGTAGTTGATAACCTGTTGATAACCCTAATTTATTGGAAAAGATATATGAATACCGAAGAAAGTTTGCTGAATCGCCGAAGTATTAGGAAATATACTTCTGAAAAAATTGAAAAAAGTATCATTCTTGAGATTATAAAAGCAGGAATGTATGCCCCGTCGGCTGTCAATAAAAGACCCTGGCATTTCATTATAATCGATGAACAGAAAAGAATGAAAGAAATTATGGAAGCTCACCCTCATTCAAAAATGTTAAGCTCTGCCAGTCATGCTATACTGGTTTGTGGTGACATGAAACTTCAGCATGATACGGGATATTGGCTGGCCGATTGCGGAGCTGCAACCCAAAATCTGCTCTTAGCCGCCCACAGCAAAGGCATTGGAAGTTGTTGGGTAGGAATTTATCCACGCGAACAAAGAATGAAGGATATGAAGAAGATTTTTAATCTGCCTGAACATATTGAGGCATTTGCTTTGGTATCCCTGGGATTCCCGGCGGAAGAAAAAACCCATCCGGATCGGTATGAACCAGAGAAAATCAGGTGGAATGGGTGGGGTTAATGTGCTGATGTGCTAAAATGCTGGATTGCTAATGAAAAAAAGATGTGTAATAATATTATTTTTGCAACACCACTTCAGATGCGGTAACTTAAATTAGCACATTAGCATTTTAGCACATTAGCAACTTAGCATGTTGAATTTCGATCAAACCATAGATTTCCTTTTTTCCTCCCTACCGATGTATCAGCGAACGGGGGCTGCGGCTTATAAAAACACACTAGAAACTACACTTGCATTAGATAAAGCCCATGGTCACCCGCACAGAAGCTACAAAACAATTCATGTTGCCGGTACAAACGGGAAAGGTTCAGTATCTCATATGCTTGCGGCAGTTCTTCAGTCAGCCGGGTATAAAACAGGACTTTATACTTCACCTCATTTGCTTGATTTCAGGGAAAGAATCAGGATAAACGGTAAAATGATCCAGGAAAATAAGGTAGTGGAATATGTCAGAGAAAACAGGAAATTAATTGAAGACCTCCAGCCATCTTTTTTTGAAATGACGGTAGATATGGCATTCATGCATTTTGCGGAAGAAAAAGTGGATATTGCGGTTATTGAAACCGGGATGGGCGGCAGACTGGATTCTACCAATATTATCACCCCGGTTTTAAGCATTATAACCAATATTGGTCTGGATCACACCCGTTTTCTGGGAGGTACAATAGAAAAAATAGCAATAGAAAAAGCCGGTATCATTAAAAGGAATGTGCCGGTGGTCATCGGGGAATCCCATCCGGATTCAGGACCCGTATTTATAGATAAAGCCGGAGATATGGGTTCAGAGATTGTATTTGCGGATAAAGAAATTCGTCATGATTTTTTTATGATGCAAATGGACAGAAAGGTATCCGGAAGTTTTCAATCAGCAAAGGCTGTTTACCGGGATCTGATTTGCGATTTAAGCGGTAGTTATCAGAAAAAGAATATTATTACGGCAATCAGGGCTATTGAAATTGTTTCAGAGCGGGAAACAGGGGTTTCAACAGATTCTATCTACAGCGGATTCAGCCAGGTAAAAAAGCTAACCGGGCTCAGGGGTAGATGGGAAGAAATCAGTTACAATCCCCTGGTAATTTGCGATACAGCACATAATCCGGATGGAATAAATGAAGTTGTAAGTCAGATTAAAAATACACCATATAAAAATCTGCACATAATATGGGGTATGGTGAATGATAAGGATACCCTAGCCATATTAAATTTACTTCCGAAAAATGCAACATATTATTTTACAAGGGCAGATATTCCCCGGTCGCTGGATGAAACAGAGCTAATGCAGTTTGGTTTGAGCACCGGACTGAAAGGAAAGGCCTGGTCAGGAGTTGAAACTGCCTATAAAAAGGCTTTGTCCGAGGCAGAGAAAGAAGATTTGATATTTGTGGGAGGAAGTAGTTTTGTGGTGGGTGATTTGTTGGAGTTTTTGGGCCGTTAAAAAAGCTTTCCTTCCAATTATTCTGTCTGAACATTGATTTTCAGGCGCGCAGGTTCAGGTGATTCTCATAGAAAGCAGATTTCACAGATTTATTAATGATCTTCAATTAACCATTA
>CBDUPM010000188.1:0-6002 GCA_965369105.1 uncultured Bacteroidales bacterium
ATTCCCAGGGTAAATACATTTTGGATTACATCTTTAATACCTGCTCCTTCATTAATAATTTCCCTGAAACTATCGGCCATCATCGTTAATGGGAGTTTTTCTATGAAAGGAATGGTCCATTCAGGAAAGTTCTGATAGCTGAAAAATATTCCGCTTAATATCATCATGGGCATCGTTACCAGGTTTACCATAGCGTTACCGATTTCGGTTTTGGAGGTCCTTGAAGAGGCCAGTATTGCAATACCCGTAAAAGCAATATTCCCCGCCAAAAAGACAAGAAAAAGTGCTGTCCAGCTCCCCTGAATCTTCATATCAAAATAAAAAATAGCAAACAGCATCAGGATTATACCTTCCAGGATATTCATACTGAGCCTTGCGGTCATATGAGCAATCAGGATGTTATATTTCCGGATAGGTGTGGCCATCATTCTTCTGAGCATCATCCCTTTTCTTCTTTCGATAATGGTATAACTGAGACCCCACATAATAGCCATCATGACCGTCATTCCCAGGAGGCCGGGCACCAAAAAATCTACATAACGTGTTCCCTGCATTTCCATAGGTTCAATGGAGGCTTTCGTTAGTTTTAAATTTTGGGGAAGGGTAATTATTTCAGAATCAGAAAATAAGCCTGATAATTGCAATTGAAGTAATCTTGCATCCGGGTTTGCAGGATCCAAATTAAAAATAATACTATCCTGATTACTTTCAAGAATTATCTGGTATTTTCCTCTTTTCATTCCAATTACGGCATTATTTTCTGAAAGTGGAATAAAGCGGAAGGTATTTTTTCCAAAGACCTCATCCTGAATCACCAGGTTAAATGATCGAAGGGAATCCAGGGTCCATGAGGGTTCGGTATAATTCTCCAGGAAGCCCATAATTTTTGAATTTTCTCCTGAATTTATGATGGCGATGTCATTTCTCATTTCCGGCGAACGCTTAAATGCCATTCCAAGCCCCCATGCCATTAATATGGGAAAACCAACTCCCCAAAAGATAACCCCGGGTTCCCGCATTAGTTCTATGAAATGAATTTTAATAAGTTGAAGTAACTGTTTCATTATAAATAGATTATACTTTTTTTTAAATTTCGTCGATATCCAATAAAATATAAGCGGATAATCAGCACATCAGCATCTTATTTATCCACCGAAGTTTACGAAGGTGGAGCACATCAGAACAATCCCTCATTCCCTAATCCTTCAACCTCCTGCCGGTTTTAACCAGAAATAAATCATCAAGGGTTGGTTTATGATAATCAAAGTCTTTCATACTAAGTCCGTTATTTTCCAGGTATGAAAAAAGCATGGGTAAATCGCGGGTGACATTCTCCAGTTTGCACAAGCCTTTTCTTTTCTCTTTTTCCCATTTTATTTCCATTGCATTATTCATAGCTGGCATTAATTCCGGAATTTCCTCCAGAACCTGGAATTCGGCAACATTATTCATGTTCTCTGCCGCAAGGAGGCTTTTCAGGCTTCCTTCCGCTATTACCTGCCCGTGATCCATAATCACAATCCGGTCGCACAGATAAGCTGCCTCTTCCATATAATGGGTTGTGAGTATCAAAGAAGTTGACTTATTCTTCTTGAGATCCATCAGAATATCCCAAATTTCCCTTCTGGCGGTTGGATCCAATCCGGTGGTAGGCTCATCCAGAATTAAAATTTCCGGATCATTTATAAGAGCGATGCCCAATGCTAATCTTTGTCTTTGTCCTCCGGAAAGATTTTTGGTATAAGCTTTTCGTTTTTCGTTTAAACCAATTTTTTGAAGTACCTCTTCAACTTTTTCAGAAGTTGCATTATAGAAACTTGCAAACATATTAAGTGTTTCAATGGTGGTAACCTTCTCAAACAACCTGGTTTCCTGGAAAGATATCCCCATAATGGAATATATCTCTTCCTTATTATCCTTTAATTTTTTCCCCTTAATTAAAATTTCTCCTTTATCCGGTTCACGGATTCCTTCCACCATTTCAACAAAAGTCGTTTTTCCGGCCCCGTTTGGTCCGAGAAGGGCAACATATTCACCTCGGTTCAGTTGAAAATTTACCCCCTTCACAGCCTTAACAGCACCAAAATTTTTAATGATATTCTCAGCTGTAATTAACTTTTCTGTCATATTTCATTATATATTCATTCAAACAAAAGCGGAATCCTAAAGTTTACCCGGTTCCCGGGTATTGAAATAAAAGTCCGTTTGAAAATAAAAAATCTTCATATTCCTGTTCTAAATTATACCATAAATATGGGATTTTATGAAGCTTTCAAAGTCTGTAAATTTAGCTTAATCCGGACAAATAAAATGACATTCTCAAATTATCCTTATTCTAATCTTTGGATGTCAATTTTAAATTATTTAGAAATTGTGCAAAAATAGTCCATTTGATATGTAAAAAAGAAATCGTAAATTCCTAATTTTATGATAGATAGTCAAGATGGAATAAGAAAGTACATCAAAAACAATTTGAAATTAATATTCAGAAATTTTAATTTCTTATCATTTTTAATAAACTAATTTTAAGATAGGATAAGTCAAAACCTAATTTATAAATCAAACTCAGTCAAAATCATGAAAATTATTAAAACTAATTCTTTAGCAATTTTAAGTCTGCTGTTTATGGTCTTTTTTGCCATTTCCTGTTCCAAAGATGATCCTGCAGAGGACATCAGAAATTACGAAACCCTTTCTTTTGATTCAGAAGAAGTAATTGCACTTCTTCCGGATAAATTAAAATCTTCTGATGATTCCTATGCTCAGCAGGCTGTAGATTATGTTGAAAGTGCATTGGACTATTCTTCATTTGCACATGCATTTACCCCTCCGGACAATGCCTCCAAAATCGGGAAAAAAGCTTCTGAATCCTATTCCTGGTCATGGAATTACGGCATGTATGGAAACCTGACTATGATCTGGACCTATAGCGATGATGCAAGCAAAAATTACTGGGATGTGGATATCCAGTTAAACGACAGTCCCAAATACTCCTACGTGGATGCATGGGAATATAAAAACGGAAGCGGTGGAGAACTGGTTTATAACTTTGCCTGGGTATGTGCCCTTGAAGAAGAGGAAGAATGCGAAGATGCCTATTGGAAATACACCTGGTCAAAAGATGCCTCCGGGAATTTTGAATTTAATTACATTGTAGATTCTTCAGAGGATGAATATGAGGCGGTTCTTAAATACCAGACTATGGTCAATGCGGATGGATCCGGTTCGGTGGATTACTATCTCGAAGATCAGTTATTTTATCATATGGAATGGGATGCCATCGGGAATGGATCCTGGATTTACTACTTCGGTGATTTTTCACAAAGCGGAAGCTGGACGGTTGATTAATATTAGAACTCTTCATCTGAAATCGAGCTATTACTGAATTTTTGCTCAGCTAATAAACATAAATATTTAAATATAAATCTGGTTTCAAAACCAGCTCATTTTGATAAAGAGTGTCGTAAAAATAATTTTTGCGACACTCTTTTTTTTCACGCAACCAAAAAGACTAAACATTCATCCTCTAGCTATAAATCTAATTCTTTTAAAAATTGTAAAATGAAAAATATAAGTTTTATTGTTCTGGCTTTATCTTTATTTGTATTCTCTTGTACACAAGAAGAAATAAGTCCGGTAGGGGGCGATAAATATTCTGATTTTGCGTCTGATGCCCTTGGAGAAGGATCCGGCCCCGGGGGCTCCGGCGGGGATGGAGGCCAGGGAGGAAACACTCAGATTGAACCCGGCCAGATAACTGCTGGTGAGTGGAATGATTTGCTTAACTGGTCGTTTTGGACCAATCTTGGGCAGGAAGAAGATTATGCAGGAATGGAATCATACTGGGAGTATAATTTATCAGACAGAATATCCCTTAAACTGACCAATAGCCTGGCGGTCCCATTGATTGATATCAGGGTCGAGCTTTTGGATAAGGATGATAACATGCTATGGGTTAGTAAAACTGATAATTTCGGGACTGCCGAGTTATGGCCATTTTTATTGAATAATTCTAGTCTTGATTTATCCGATCTGAAAATCAGAATTGAGGATCAGATATTTACAGACCTAAAAAACTATGATTCCGGGATAAATGAATTTAGCCTGGAACTTCCGGCATACCAATCACCGGAAAAAAAGATGGATATTGCATTTATGGTAGACGCTACCGGATCCATGTCGGATGAGCTGGAATACCTGAAGGTGGAATTAATTGATGTTATTGAAACTGTAAAGTCTGATAATCCAGATGCTGTTCTAAACCTGGGATCGGTATTTTACAGGGATGAAGGTGATGATTATGTAACCAGAAAAAGCGAATTTTCTACAGACTACAATACTACCATCAATTTTATTAAAAAACAATCGGCCAATGGTGGAGGCGATTTCCCTGAAGCAGTGCATTCAGCCATGAATGTATCAATCAATGATTTGCAATGGTCAACAACGGCCACATCCAGGATTCTATTTATCTTACTTGATGCACCCCCGCACTATGAAGCTCAGATTGTTGATCAGGTTCACAGCCTGGTTGAAAAAGCATCCCTAATGGGGATAAAACTGATTCCAATAACTGCCAGTGGAATAAATAAAGAAACCGAGTTTCTAATGCGCTATTTGTCGATTGCAACAAATGGTACCTATGTTTTTATTACCAATCACAGTGGAATTGGAGGAGATCATTTAGAGCCAACCATTGGGGAATATGAGGTGGAATATCTGAATGAATTGATGGTCAGAATAATTAATAAATACTTGGAATAGATCTGGTTTGGTTTTGGTTTAATTCTTTTTATAATCCAAAGAATTAAAATCATTTTGCGAAAGCCGGTTTCAGTTTAGATTGAAACCGGCTTTTTCTATAAATAAATATTCAGACAGCAAAATATACCCGGTACTGTGTTTTGGTCAATTGCAGGTATACAATCAATGTTTGCTCATTTCTCTGAAGAGGTATTTATTTTTCATTTCCCGGAAGAAGTTCTGATTCATATCCTGCCAATTAAACAGTCTGATGGATTAAGAATTTGATTATAAAATATGGCATCCTTTCTTTCATACGTTTCCTGCTTTGGAATTCCGATCTTTTCAGCTAAATTAGTATTGCAAAAAAATAATCAGAAAAAATGGAAAGTAGAAGAAAATTCATCAAGAAAGCAGGAATAATGTCTATGGGTGCCATAGTGGCTCCGGGCCTGGCTTGTAAATCAAAAACCGGTACAAAAGAAGCAGCTTCCCAGCTGGTTGAAAATAAGAATATTGGTATTCAAATCTATACCCTGAGAGACCAGATTGCGGAAAGCCTCGAAAATACCATGGAAGCGGTGGCAAAGATAGGATACAAATGGATTGAAGCCTATGGCTATGAAAATCGTAAAATTCTGGGTAAAACCCCCAAAGAATTTAAAGCCTTACTGAATGGTCTGGGAATGACTATGCCCAGTATTCATTCTGTTACAGAGGTATCGTCAGGAGAGGGAAAGTCTGCCATACTCGATGCCATGAAAGTTACCATTGAAGATGCGTCAGAAGCGGGTACGGAATATCTTGTTTATGCTTTCCTGAAGCCTGAAGAAAGAAAATCAATGGATGATTATAAAAGACATGCTGACTTATTCAATGGTTTCGGTGCTTTATGTAAAGATGCCGGAATTCAGTTTGCCTATCACAATCACGATTTCGAATTCCTTGATTTCGATGGAGTGATGCCTTATGATTATCTGCTTGAAAATACAGATCCGGAACTGGTAAAAATGGAGCTCGATCTTTATTGGATAACCAGGGGGGGACAAGATCCGGTCGAATATTTTAAAAAGGCACCCGGAAGGTTTGAATTGGTTCATGTAAAAGATATGGAAGACAGCCCCGAACAATTCTTTGCTGAGGTAGGACAGGGTACAATGGATTTTGAAAGAATTTTTAAAGAACGCGAGACAGCAGGATTTAAATACTTCTTTGTTGAACAGGATCACAATAATTTCTGAAATTTCAGTTCGCTTGAG
>CBDUPM010000189.1:0-5966 GCA_965369105.1 uncultured Bacteroidales bacterium
TTTGTACAATGTTCCTGAAGAACATATAGAAAATTATGCAAAGGAACAGTTGGCTAAACCAGAGGAGGCAAGAAGATTGCGTGAGCAGAAATATGATGATAAAATCATAGGCTTTATAAAAGAAACTGTTAAACTGGATGAGAAGGAAATAACCACAGATAAGTTCAGAAAATTATTTGAAAACTAATTTGTTATTCAATAAAAACAGAATATGAATAAAGACGAATTTCGCAAATTTGCGACGAAAGACCGGGGAATCAGTTCCCTGAATCTTGACAGGTATACTTCCATATATGATAGTTATATTTCTCCAACCATTATAGAGGAAAGGCAACTGAATATTGCTACCATGGATGTATTTTCAAGGTTGATGATGGATCGCATCATTTTCCTGGGTACACCTATAGATGACTATGTAGCAAACATCATCCAGGCCCAGCTTTTATTCCTGGAATCATCAGATCCTTCCAAAGACATTCAAATATATTTTAATTCTCCGGGAGGAAGTGTACATGCCGGTCTGGGTATATATGATACTATGCAATATATCTCCTCTGATGTGGCAACAATTTGTACCGGGATGGCTGCTTCTATGGGGGCTGTTTTACTGTGTGCGGGAACAGGCGGAAAAAGATCCGCTCTTCCTCATTCCCGGGTAATGATCCACCAACCAATGGGAGGCGCACAGGGGCAGGCATCTGATATTGAAATTACTACCCGCGAAATATTAAAGCTTAAGAAGGAATTGTATGAAATCATTGCCAAGCATTCCGGAAAATCGTTAAAGCAGGTGGAAAAAGATAGTGACAGGGACTTTTGGATGACAGCTAAGGAAGCCAAGGCTTATGGAATGATCGATGAAATTCTTGAGCGTAATAACTAAAATCTAATCCAATGGACAGATGTTCGTTTTGTGGTCGTGAGAAAAAGGATACCAACCTCCTGATTGCCGGAATATCCGGTCATATCTGTGATCGTTGTATCGAACAAGCCGGCTCTATCGTCCAGGAAGAGCTTGGTAAGTCGGGAGATTTTGATGTTTCTCAGATCCGGCTTCTCAAACCTAAAGAAATAAAAGAATTTCTTGACACTTATGTCATTGGCCAGGATGAAGCCAAAAAGTACATTTCAGTAGCCGTCTACAATCATTATAAGAGATTGATGCAGGCAGGTATTGAAAAGGATGATGTGGAAATTGAAAAATCCAATATTATCCTTGTTGGAGAAACCGGAACCGGTAAAACTTTGCTTGCAAGAACTATCGCCAAAATGCTTCATGTTCCTTTCACTATTGTGGATGCAACTGTTCTGACGGAGGCCGGATATGTTGGTGAGGATATTGAATCCATACTTACCCGCTTATTACAGGTTGCCGATTACAATGTTGAGGCAGCTGAGAAAGGAATTGTTTTTATCGACGAGATTGATAAAATTGCAAGAAAGGGTGATAACCCAAGCATTACAAGGGATGTGTCAGGTGAAGGTGTGCAGCAGGGACTTTTAAAATTGCTTGAGGGAAGTATTGTGAATGTACCCCCTCAGGGTGGACGCAAACATCCGGACCAGAAAATGATTCCTGTCAATACAAAAAATATCCTTTTTATTTGTGGCGGAGCATTCGACGGTATAGAGAAAAAGATTGGTAATCGTTTAAATACCCAAATGGTGGGTTACAGGGCTTCAAAAGAACAAGACCATATCAACCGGGAAAATCTGCTTCAATATATTGCTCCCATGGACCTTAAGGCTTTTGGACTAATACCGGAGATAATCGGACGTTTACCCATCCTTACTTATATGAATCCCCTGGAGAAAGGAACCCTTAGGAAGATTCTGACGGAACCTAAAAACGCCATTATTAAGCAATATGAAAAGTTATTCCAGATAGACGGGATTGAACTTAGCTGGGATAAAAAAGCACTGGATTATGTGGTTGACAAGGCCATCGAATTTAAACTGGGAGCCCGAGGATTGCGCTCTATTTGTGAAGCAATCATGATGGATGCTATGTTTGAACTACCTTCAGGAGCTATAAAGAAGGTTAATGTGGATGTTGAATATGCCAAGGCAAAACTTGAGAAAGCCAATTTGAAAAGACTGAAGGCAGCTTAAGTAAAAAAAATAAAAGCAGGGGCCCATCATGATGAGTCCCTGCTTTTTTATTTCAAAACATTGAATAATGTTTCTACCGGTGTAAATTGATCGTTTTCACCTTTTCTCCAACAGTAACGGTGGCAAACCTGTCGCAGGTGCCATCTCCGTAATCAAGAATGGCTGTTTCGCGGTCCTCAGCCTCTATTTCAACTGTACCAGACTTAATCCATCTGCAATTCAGCGCTACATGCAATGGAGAGGTAATGGTACGGGTAAAAGCCACTTCATTTCTGTTTATTCCCGAGGCTGAACCTGAAATCATATATTCATCATCCCGCCTGAACCTGGGAGTATCCATTCCGGCTACCCACTCCCTTATTTTGGAAGATTCCTTTGTCATTACTTTTCCTTCAGGAGTGGTTACTTTTCCTCCCTCAAGAATTACAGAATAATACATATTATCCATATCATTCAGACCTTCATTGGTGATGGTTTTTGTTCCTTCAATCTGATAGTCATCCACAAAATAATCCTCAAAGCTTACGATGCGGTAATAATCTGTATTCTTAGGATGTCTGTTAACAACGACAATTATTTTTCCGGACCGTACCCTTCCGTTCAGTCCGATACAACCTTCCCCATAATCAACGGTGATGGTCCTGGGCCAAAAGGTAGAGTCATCAGGATGCTCAACCGTAATCACTTTGCAGGTTTCCATAGAGGCAGATTTTTTCACTCCATCGTAAATCATAGCCTCCATTTCTTCCATAGCCTCTTCCACCTCAATAAATACATCTTCGTATATCAAATCCGTTAATGCATCATCTTCAGCGATGGATACATTTAGAGTATCATCATTATTTTTCTCACATGATGTGAAAAATAATCCAATTGATAATAGAATTCCAACGATATAAATAAATTTTTTTGTTTTCATTTTAATAGATTTAATTCAACATAAAGTTTGCAATTTTGATTATTGGATAAGAATTTAATCAAAAGGTTTAATCCGCACCGGATTTTTTTATCGTTTTGTGAAGAGGCTATAATTAAGTACCGTATTTTGAATGTACAGAATTTGAAAAACGAAGAGCTACTGTAGTTTAGTGTAGCCATGCCTGGAATTCTCATCTGTCTTAAACATTAAGATTTCAGCATTTCAGCATTTTACCCCGTTATCCTCATGCATTTTTCCTACTTTTGAGATTTAATTTTTGAATATGAAAAAACAGCAAATTACCCTTTATATCGGTCTTATTTCCGCTATGTTCTTCTGGGGACTGACCTTCGTCTTTTATAAATTTGCTTTTGATTCTTTTAAACCCCTGACTATAATTCTTTTCAGACTCTTAATTTCCATTGTTTTTATTTACCTGGCAGCAAAAATTTTAAGGAAATCTCAAAAAGTAAGAAAAGAAGATATGAAATACTTATTACTACTCGCCTTTTTTGAACCCTTTTTATATTTCCTTGGAGAAACCTATGGGATGGAATTAGTTTCATCGACCACAGCAGCCGTAATTATTGCCACCATTCCCCTATTAGTGCCATTTGGTGCGAGTTTTTTCTTTGGGGAGAAATTAAGCAGGATCAATATTCTGGGTTTACTGATTTCAACTATTGGAGTAGTGGCGGTGGTTTCATCCGGACAGGCAGATTGGGGTGCAACCCTAAAAGGAATATTACTTATGCTGATAGCAGTTCTTTCCGCAGTTGGCTACACTCTTCTGGTAAAAAAACTGGTTAATAATTATAACGGATTTACCATTACCATATGGCAAAACGGATTTGGAGCAATCATGATACTTCCATTTTTCCTGGTGTTTGATTTTCAACATGCAGTGTCAACAATTCCGGAAACCAATCCCTTGCTGGCGTTAATTTACCTGGGTGTTTTCGGGTCATCCATAACTTTTATTCTCTTCACACGGGCAGTGAGGGAACTGGGTGCAGCCAAAGCTAATATTTTTGCCAACCTGATTCCTGTCTTCACCGCTATTACAGCCTATTTCCTCCTGAAAGAAGAAATGCCTTTATTAAAAATAGCAGGGATTATCCTCGTACTGTCAGGATTAATTCTTTCCCAAATTAAACGATTAAGAAAGAAAAATCAGTTAATAAATTTTATGAAAGGCTGATGATCGATCCAAAAGAATTAAAATGGCTTGCATCCGACCGGAAAAAGGAGTTCAGGGAATTTTTCAGGTTCTTAAAAAGAAAAAAGCCGGGAGATCTGGATATGAAAACCCATCATCTTCATAATAAAGTTTTCAGCAGGCTGGATTGTCTGGATTGTGCGAACTGCTGCAAAAGTATCAGTCCGATGATTACGGACAAAGACATTCAAAGAATCGCCTCGGGTTTAAGAATGAAGCCATCCGATTTCACCCAAAAATACCTGGATCTGGATGATGAAAATGATTATGTATTTAAGAGTTCTCCCTGCCCCTTTCTTTTGACCGATAATTATTGTTCCATTTATGAAATTCGTCCAAAAGCCTGCAGGGAATATCCTCATACCAATCGAAAAAGATTTGTTCAGATCCTCGATCTTACTTTAAAAAACACAGCTACCTGTCCGGCCGTTTTTGAAGTTGTTGAAGGATTAAAAAGAGAGTATGGAAAAGGGTGAGGGGGTTAAGGGGTGCCGGGTGCCTGATGCTGCTGAAATTTCAAAAATTGAGCATTTTAGTATAATAGCCACTTAAGCATGGGTTCCGGATGCTTTGGTCTGGGAATAAATCCCAGATACAACGCGGATAAGCGGATAATAAGTACATTAGCAATTTAACACATTAACCCTATCTTTATTTTGTGAATTATCTTTTCATCATACAGGGAGAGGGAAGGGGGCATCTGTCACAGGCTATTGCATTTAAGGAAAAGCTGGAAGAACAAGGTGATCATTTGAAAGCGGTTTATATGGGACAAAGTTCCTACCGGAAAATTCCACCCTATGCGGAAACGAGCCTTGGAATCAGACCTGTTCCATTTAAAAGTCCAAATTTTTTACGAACAAAGGACCGGAAAGGGATCAAACCCATAGCATCTGTATTTTTTAATCTGATTCTGACCCCTTTATTTATTGCTGAGATCTTTAAATTAAGGAAACAAATAAGAAAAACGGATTTTGATATTGTTGTAAATTTTTATGATATGCTGGGAGGCCTGGCTTCATGGGTCAGTTTTTCAGGGAAACAAAAAATAACAGTGTCTCATCATTATTATCTGACCTCCGGTAATTTTACTTTTCCTGAGAATTTCAGGCTTCAAAAATTATTGCTTCGTATTCATAACCGTTTATGTTCTCTAGCCTCTACAGAAATTCAAGGATTATCATTCGTTCCGGGTGAAAACAATGAAAGATTGAAAATACAGCCACCCTTGCTTAGAAAAAAAATCAGAAGCTTGAAGACTCTGAATAAGGGCTTTGTTCTGGTTTACCTGCTGAATGAAGGATTTCTTGATGAAATAAGCAATCTGGCGAAAAAATATACCGGAACTATGTTTAAAGTCTTTTGTTCTGATCCGAATGATAAAACAAAGGATTCGGATAACATTGAATTACGCGCTTTGGATGAGAATGATTTTTTGAGTGATCTATCCACGTGTTCAGCTCTCATTACTACCGCAGGATTTGAATCGCAATGCGAAGCTGCCTACCTGGGAAAACCGGTGTTCACTCTTCCGTGTAAAAATCATTTTGAGCAGCTGTGCAATGCCCTGGATGGGCAGAGGGCCGGAGTTTCAAAGGATTTAGGTGAATTTAATGGAATTGAAAGCTTATCCCAGCCTGATAAAACTGATTTTCAAAAATGGTGTGATTCGGTGATTTTTTTGTAATAGTCCACGGTCCACGGTCCACGGTCCAC
>CBDUPM010000190.1:0-5900 GCA_965369105.1 uncultured Bacteroidales bacterium
CAAGAAGGAATTCAGTACCAAGCTCAAAGACCTTTAAAGAAAATCGTATACCTCAGAACTGCACTTGATAAATCCGCATTTTTATATTTGCAGGCCTTGCTGACTTTTTAATCTCAGATTAATTAATGCTTACTTTACCAAAGAGTTCTTATTCTGAATAAACCAAAAATGGTTTTCCCGACATTTTAATTAGTTTTACATGAAATCCCGGTAATATGAATCATGGCAAAATCGGCCAGGCTTTAATAGATTTCAGTAACTTTCTTTGGGGACCCCCTCTTTTGATCCTTTTATTTATTGGTGGTATTTACTTTATGATATACAGCAGGTTACGACCTTTGTGGTATATCAGGCATGCGGTTGGGGTCCTTTTGGGGAAATATGATAATCCGGATGAACCCGGACAGATAAGTCATTATCAGGCCCTATCCACTGCCCTGGCTGGTACCGTTGGTATGGGTAATGTGAGCGGTGTGGCACTGGCCATAACGATGGGTGGTCCGGGGGCTATCTTCTGGATGTGGATTTCGGCATTGCTTGGCGTTAGTACCAAATTTTTTACATGTTCGCTGGCTGTAATGTTTCGCGGAAAAGACTCAAACGGAGAATTGCAGGGCGGGCCAATGTATTTTATTATGGAAGGCCTGGGAAAGAAATGGAAGGCCCTGGCGGTCTTTTTTTCCCTTGCAGCAATGATAGGTGTATCACCCATGTTCCAGGCAAACCAGCTGACCCAGGCTGTCTGCGATATTGCTTTATCTCCAAATGGGATAAATGAAACTTTTAGCGTTCGTCTGGTGATTGGACTTATTATTACCCTGATCGTCAGCATTGTAATTTTCGGTGGAATCAGGAGAATCGGAAAAGTTGCCGGTAGAATGGTTCCCCTGATGGTGGTTCTATATATTCTAACCGTATTAAGCATATTAATATTAAATGCGGAAAGAATTTTACCTTCCCTCGGGCTGATCCTGGAAGATGCATTTTCCGCAAAATCTGTTCTTGGAGGTTCATTGGGAGCTATCGTGATTATGGGATTCAGAAGAGCCGCATTTTCGAATGAAGCAGGGATTGGTACTGCCCCAATGGCACACGGAGCGGCTAAAACGAATGAACCGGTCAGGGAAGGTCTGGTTGCTATGCTGGGACCTTTCATCGATACCATCATAGTTTGCTCCATGACCGCATTTGCTATTCTGGTAACCGGTGTCTGGGAAAATACAGACCTGGAAGGAATAAGTCTTACCAATAAGGCCTTTGAAACAGCCTTGCCGGGTCTTGGTGGTTATATACTGGTCATATGTATTTCTATATTTGCTCTTACTACCTTATTTGCCTTTCCTTATTACGGTACAAAAGCCTTTTCTTTCATATTCGGGGCTGAATATGGAAATATTTATAAGTATTTATACGTTTTAAGTATCAGCCTGGGGGCTGTCTCTTCCTTGAGTGTGGTGATCAGTATTTTCGATAGTGCATATGCCCTGATGGCTTTCCCGACCATGATTGCGGCAATTTTACTTTCTCCGCATGTTGTCAGGGAAACGAAAAAATATTTTAAAAAATTTAAAGAATCCAGAATTTGAAACTGTTTATCCTTATTTTAATATTTGTTCTTCCTCCACAACCTGACTATAAAGAAATTTTTGAGGAACATTACGACAGAGCTGAATTATTTATTGAAGATATCAGTGAAAAATCTACTGCAATATTTAAAAGAACAGAAGAAGACAATAAGAATTACTCAAATCCTGATAATGATCCACTTGAATTGGTTTATATAAATACAGGTTTGGTTGATTTTTCCATAGGCAGATTTCAAATCAAACCTTCTTTCGCTGAAAAAGTTGAAACATATGTTCTTTCAGATTCTATTGCCTATCCCGATTGTTATCAGATTTTTTCCTATCCATCGGATGATGCCATCGCAATCAGAAGAGAAAGAGTGGATCGGTTAAAATCCCTTGATTATCAAATATATTACCTTTCTGCATTCTATAAAATTATGCTTTCGAAATATCCCAGGCTGAAATCGTGGAAAACGGAATACAAAGTCCGGTTTTTAAGCACCGCGTATAATCATGATTTTGAAGCACCAAAATCCACAATTGATGAATTCATCGATAAAAATTTTTATCCATGGGGAATTAAAAGGCAGTCGGTAAAATACAATTATTCAGACATCTCCTGGTTTTATTTCCAGGATCAAAATTAAGTTTATCATAAAAATCAAATTTTTTATAAACAGTGAAGTTTAACTGCACTGAGATTTCGTATTTTGTTTCCGGGGAGGGGAGGGTGCTAACCCCCAAAAAAAACGATAGCTGTGATCCTTGTAATTCCATATTAACTAATTGACAGACTGGTCTTTAAGTTGATAGTTAATTAATATAACATTAACAATCAACTTATTATATGGCATAAAGGTATTTTCTTCCCTTTTTTTCATACTTTTGCGGCTCAATAAAGAAGAATGAAATCAATTAGAAATATTGCAATAATAGCGCATGTAGACCATGGAAAAACAACCCTGGTGGACAAAATTATTTACGCCAGCAAAACCCTTGATACAAGGAAGGAAAGAAAAGAACTTATTCTGGACAATAATGATCTTGAGCGGGAAAGGGGAATTACCATTTTGTCAAAGAATGTCTCTGTTCAATACAAAGATGTAAAAATCAATATAATAGATACACCCGGTCACGCCGATTTTGGAGGAGAAGTGGAGAGAGTGCTTAAAATGGCGGATGGAGTTCTGTTGCTGGTAGATGCATTTGAAGGCCCAATGCCCCAGACACGTTTTGTTCTTGGGAAGGCGGTGGAATTAGGACTCAAACCCATTGTGGTTATAAATAAGGTCGATAAGGAAAATTGTCGTCCGGATGATGCCCAGCAGGATGTTTTTGAGTTAATGTATAACCTCGATGCTTCAGATGATCAGCTTGATTTCCAAACCATTTTCGGATCCGCTAAAAACGGATGGATGAGCCTGGACTGGAAACAACCTACCGATAATATAATTCCCCTTTTAGATACCATTATTGAAGAAATTCCGGAAGCTCCCTACCATGAGGGAAGCGTACAGATGCAAATTGCCTCCCTGGATTTTTCAAATTTTGTAGGAAGAATAGCCATTGGAAGGGTTTTCAGAGGGGATCTTGCAGAGGGACAGGATTACACTATCTGTAAAAAAGCGGGTATTAAAAAGAAAATCAGGGTAAAGGAATTATATGTTTTTGAAGGATTGGGAAGAACACGGGTCGATAAAGTAAGATCCGGCGATTTATGTGCGGTAGTCGGAATTGAAGATTTTGATATTGGTGACACCATTGCCGATCTGGAACACCCCGAATCCTTACCCAGGATTTCTATTGATGAACCTACCATGAGTATGTTGTTCCTGATAAATAATTCTCCCTTTTATGGACAGGAAGGTAAATTTGTCACATCCAGGCATTTGCGCGACAGGTTAATGAATGAAACTGAAAAAAACCTGGCTCTCAAAGTGGAAGAAACCGGAAGCGAAGATCGTTTTATGGTATTCGGAAGAGGAGTATTACATCTTTCCGTTTTACTTGAAACCATGCGAAGAGAGGGATATGAGCTCCAGGTGGGTAAACCTCAGGTAATTGTAAAGGAAGTGGATGGTGTTAAATGCGAACCCTTTGAAGTATTGGTAGTGGATGTACCAGAACAGTATTCCGGTAAAGTAATTGAACAAGCTACCAAAAGAAAGGGTGAATTACTTATAATGGAACCCAAAGGTGATTTATTACACCTTGAATTTACAATTCCTGCAAGAGGATTAATAGGACTCAGAAGTGTCTTAATGACCCTGACTTCCGGTGAAGCAGTGCTAAACCACAGGTTTAGTGAATACGCAGCCGCCAGGGAAGAAATAAAAGATAAGGGCCCGGGTGCTCTTGTTTCATCAGAAAATGGCCATGCGCTGGCATTTTCGATCGACCGTCTCCAGGACCGGGGTAAATTCTTTATTGATCCGGGAGAACAGGTGTATAAAGGAATGATCATCGGAGAAAATACCCGGGAAGGGGATCTGGAAGTAAACGTTACCAAAGGTAAAAAGCAATCCAATGTAAGAGCTTCCGGTACTGATGAGGCCGTAAGAATTGCACCTAAAGTTCAATTTTCCCTTGAGGAGGCCATGGAATATATCCGTGACGATGAATACCTGGAAATTACTCCCAAAAGCATAAGGATGAGGAAAATAAAAGTCTAATCAATCCAATAATGGTTCTTCTTTCAGCAGAAAATCTTGAAAAAAATTTTGGCGAAAGGGTTTTATTCTCCGAACTGAATATTGCCCTGAACAAAGGGGACAAGGCTGCTCTGATCGCAGCGAATGGTACCGGAAAAACGAGTCTCTTAAAAATACTTGCAAAAAAAGATCAACCTGAAAAGGGAGGTGTGGTATACTCCAAAGATCTGAGGATTTCTATCCTCGACCAGGATCCCGTATTTGATGGTGATCTGATGCTTTCAGAACAAATAAATCTTTCCGGTAGCAGGATAAACGGCATCATATCGGAATATGAAAAAGCTTTATTAAAGAATGATCAGCAATTGCTGAATAAAGCTTCAGCTGCTATGGATGTTGCCGATGCCTGGGATTATGAACGGAAACTGACTGAAATCCTGGATCGTTTTTCTGTAAAAAAACTGGATCAAAAAATTTCAACTTTATCGGGAGGACAACAAAAAAGACTTGCCCTTGCCCTTACCTTACTGGATAAACCCGACCTTCTTCTGCTGGATGAACCAACCAACCATCTGGATATTGATATGATTGAATGGTTGGAGGAATACCTTTCCAAATCAAATATTAGTTTCCTGATGGTGACTCATGACAGGTATTTTCTGGATAATGTCTGTAATGTGATTTTTGAACTGGAAAACGGGATGCTCTATACACACAATGGAAATTATGAAACTTATTTAAAAAATAAGGAGGAAAGAGAGGCTGCTTTTGAGGCTGAAGTTCAAAAAGCAAAATCCTATGTCAGAAATGAACTGGATTGGATGAGAAGAATGCCAAAGGCAAGAACCACCAAATCGAAAAGCAGGATAGACAATTTTCATGAAAAATATCATAAAGCGCATCAAAGCCGGGAAAAGAAAGATTTAAAGCTGGAAATAAGAATGAACCGGCTTGGTGGAAAGATCATGAATCTGAAAGAAATTTCTAAAAGTTTTGATGATAGTCTGTTATTTAAAAATTTTAGCTATAATTTCAGAAAAGGAGAGAGAATAGGAATCATTGGTGCAAATGGTACCGGCAAATCCAGCTTTTTAAATATTCTGGCAGGATCTTTAAAAGCGGATAGGGGTGAGGTCGAGAAAGGTGAAACTATCGTACTTTCGTATTACCGACAGGAAGGGATTCAATATGAAGAAGATAAAAAAGTAATTGAAATTGTTACCGATATTGCCGAATATATCCAAACCGGTAGCGGAAGTCAACTTTCAGCATCCCAATTTTTACAGTATTTTATGTTTCCGCCTAAAGTTCAGCACCAGGCGGTTTCAAGCCTAAGTGGCGGGGAAAAGCGCAGACTCTATTTGCTCACAGTTTTGATTAAAAATCCAAATTTTCTTATCCTGGATGAACCTACAAACGACCTCGATCTGATAACTCTGCAAAAACTGGAGGATTTCCTTTTAAATTTTGGAGGATGCCTGGTGGTTACTTCTCATGATCGGTTTTTACTGGATAAAATTTGTGATAGTCTTTTCATATTTGAAGGAAATGGGATTATTAAAACTTATGTTGGTCCGTATTCCGAATACCGGAATGAGAAGATCACTGAGGAAAATCAGCTTAAACAGGATAAAAAACACAGAGAAAAGGAAAAATCACCCGTAGTTTCCAGAGAAAACAC
>CBDUPM010000191.1:0-5885 GCA_965369105.1 uncultured Bacteroidales bacterium
GTAGAAAACCATCTTCCTTTGCGCCTGAAATATCTTTGTATACTTCGCGGGAAAACAGGTAATGTAATCCTGAAACAATAAAAGGAATTGATAAAAACAGAAAGACAATGTAAGATTCCAGACTCATAATTCCTCCTTTTCCATACTTTTTTAACGGATAGAAAAAATTTATGTTTGGAATTTAATGTTAATTATGTGTGAGCATTCAATTTGATAAAAAGCACTCTCTAAAACCCTTCAATCATTTTTGCAAACACCTTTCCAAGTTCTCTTTCATACTCGAGTAACTGATCTACTCCTTCATAATAGACAGCTAATTCCATTAGGTATTGAATAAGAGATATTTCACCGGAATCTAATGCATTTAGCAGAAGTCCTGTATGATCAAGGCTTCCGAGAATCTCCCTGTAATCTTCCGTGTTGTTCTTAAGTATATGGGCCTTGTCAAAAAGCATTTTTTGATTAGCGTAAAAGTCGATTCTTTTTTCATCCAACCTGCTTTCAGCACTAGCAAGCCTGGCTTTTGCATATTTTAGCTTGTTTTTATTTTCCCACAGAGGAACTGATAAACCAAAAGTCAATCCATGAAACTTATCAGCTGAAAGACCTTCACTCATATAACCGGTAGAAAATTTAGGAAGGGATTCGGCTCTGGATAGTTTTTCAGCCCTTTTACTTTTTTCAATCTCCAGGATCAAATTTTCATAATGTGGATTCAATGAAACCATCTCCTGCATCCAGTCATTAAAATCCACAGGCAGAATGGGGTTTTCATATACCATTAAATCCGTTTGGACTGGATTTCCACCATTTAACCTTCTTAGCTCCATCAAAAGGGATGACTTTTCAATTTGAAATAATTCAAATCTTTTCTGCAAATTCAATAAGTTCAGTCTGGATTTATTTAAATCAAGAATATTTACTTCTCCGGCATTAAAACCCCTTTTGAAAGAATTTGCGATGCCTTCGGCATGTTCCAGTCTTTTTTTATATTCATCCATACTGGAATTATAAAAATACAGATCTATCAGGATCTCTCTCACATGCAATCTTAAGATTCTTCTCTGACTCTCGTACCTGGTCTCTAATTGATTATTCTCCAGATCAGAAATTTTATTTTTTTGAGAATAAACACCCGGAAAATAAAAGGCTTGACTTATGCTAATATCCTTTCTTATCCCATTTTCAGAGGGATTTCCCCATAAATAATGAAAACCAAATTCAGGGTTCTCCGGATACAGTCCGGTTTTATTAAGGAGCTTTTCAGCAGCAATTAACTGCCTAAGAGAAACCAGGTTTTGGTTATTTGTTTCAATTTCATTAAGAATGCTGTCAATATTTCCCTGTCCAAAACACTGGATTACATGAAGAAATCCGATTAACAATAAAACTAATTGCTTCATTTTGTTTCGATTTTAATAATGTTTCTGTTCGAAAGTATGCTGTAGAAAACCGGAATCACATAAATATTCAATATGGTGGAGGTTAATAATCCACCTAATATTACCCTGGCCATCGGACTCTGGATTTCATTTCCGGTCAGATTACCGGACAGAGCAAGTGGCACCAGGGCAAGGGCCGCAGTCAAAGCTGTCATAAGGATGGCATTTAAGCGGTCAGAGGATCCTTGTATTATTGTTTCCTTTGTAATTTCAGGCGAATGATAGTATTTGGAATAATTTGAAATTAAAAGAATTCCATTTCTGGTTGCGATACCAAACAGGGTGATAAAACCTATTATGGCAGGTATACTTAATATCCCCGAAGTAAAATAAACAGCAAATACCCCACCAATAAGTGCCAATGGTAAGTTTAAGAGAATGATCAGGGATAACCTGAAATTCCTGAACTCCTGAAACAATAAAAGGAAAATAATAAAAATTGCCATTAGGGATGTAATCATAAGCGTCCGGGAAGCTTTAGCTTCACTTTCAAATTGGCCTCCATATTCAATTCTGTAACCTTCAGGCACATGGATTGATTCGCTTATTTTTTGCTGAATTTCATTTACCACACTTCTCATATCGCGACCGGCAATATTAGCAGACAGAACAAGTTTTCTTTGTATATTTTCCCGACTAATAGAACTGGGCCCTGATAAAGATTTTATCTCAGCAATGTTTTCAAGTGCGATCTTTTTCCCGTTCCGGGTATCAATAAGTGCAGATCCCATTCCTTCCATTGATTCAGTAAAATCTTCCTTCATTTTAAGGACCAGGTTAAATTTCCTCTGTCCCTCATAAATATCTGCCAGTTTTTCATTGCTGAAGGCTAATTCAATAAATTCATTAAATTCTGAAATACTAATACCATAATATGCCAGCATATTTCTGTTCGGAATAATCTGGATTTGAGGTATTTCTAATTGTTCTTCCAGATTTAAATCTACTAATCCTTCTATACCGGTTATGGCCGATTTAACCTGAGTTCCCGTTCGGTATAAGTTATTCAAATCCGGACCGAATATTTTTATTGCAATATTCGCCCGGGTACCCGATAGCATATGATCAATTCTGTGACCCAGGGGCTGGCCTACAGTAAATGCGATTCCCGGGATATTTCCCAGTCCTTTTCTTACATCAGCCAGGAAGTTTTCCCTGCTCCTGTCTCCCAGGTCAAAATTAACATCTATTTCAGCACTGTTCGTCGATTGTGAATGCTCATCCAGTTCTCCTCTGCCGGTTCTCCGCGCAGTGCTTGAAATTTCAGGGATACTGAGCAATTCCAATTCGACCAGATTACCCAATTTATTATTTTCGTCAAGGGAAATACCCGGTAATGTAATCACCGAAATGGTCAATGATCCTTCATTAAACTCAGGTAGAAAACTCCTGCCCAGCCTGAAGAAAATGAAAACAGAAATTAAAAATAAACTCAATATTGGGATAAGGACAAGCTTTTTATGCCCGAGAACCCAACTTAAGGAATGCTCATAATACCCTCTTAGTTTTCGAACCAACCATTTTTCCTTTTCATTTTTTGCAAGATATTTTTCATTTCCCAGTAAAATCATGGAAAGCAAAGGGGTTAGAGTCATAGCCACGATCAATGAAGCGAAAAGCGATACTATAAATGAAATTCCCAGTGGTTTCAACATTTTCCCTTCCATTCCTGATAAAAAGAACAAAGGGAGGAATGCGACCATAATTATGATAGTTGCATTAAAAATGGATGATCTGATCTCCCGGGAAGCCTCATAAACAACCGTAAAATTGTTTTCTCTCTCCCCGACCGGCTTTAACCTGTTCTGGCGAAGTCTTTTATAAACGTTTTCAACATCTATTATGGCATCATCAACCAGCGATCCAATCGCAATAGCCATTCCGCCCAGACTCATGGTGTTTATATTCAGACCTAAAAGCTTTAGCACCAACAAAGTGCAAACCATGGATAATGGAATGGCAATGAGTGAGATCAAAGTGGTTCTGAAGCTACCCAGGAATATAAAAAGCACAATAACAACAAAAATCCCTCCCTCAACCAATGCTTTAAGTACATTCTTAACCGAAGTTTCAATAAAATCGGCCTGTCTGAAAATATGTGTATCCATCTTTATATCTGCAGGCAATGAGGGAATCAGGGAAGCAAGTCTTTCTTCTATTCTTTCCGTAAGATCCAGTGTATTTGTACCGGGTTGTTTTGAGACGGAAATAATAATCGCAGGATTTGCATTTCGTGAACCATAACCCATTTTTACGGCACTGCCGATCACAATTTCGGATACATCACTGATCCGGACGGGTTTTCCATTTTCTGTTTTTATCAAGGAATTGCCGAGCTCTTCTAAATCTGATGTCCTGGCTATCCCTCTTACGATATATTCATTTCCATACTGCCTTAAAATGCCTCCTGTTGAGTTAATACTGATCCCCTTGCAGGTTTCTGCAAGTTCAAAAAAGGAGGTTTTATAAAACATGAGCTTTTCAGGATCAGCTAAAACCTGGTACTCTTTAACTTCTCCTCCAATTATGGTTACCTGGGAAACCCCATCGGTGGCAAGAATAAGGGGTTTAATCTCCCAATCCGAAATCGTTCTCAATTCCATTAAGCTGGTTGAATCGGCCTGAATGCCAATAAAAAATATTTCGCCCATAACACTCGATTGGGGAGCCATCACCGGTTGATCCACTCCAAGTGGCATCTGACTTGCAACCGGTAATAGTTTTTCACTTACTATTTGCCTTGATTTGTAAATATCCGTCCCCCAGTCGAATTCTGCCCATACAAAAGAATATCCTTGCGATGAAGAGGACCTGACCCTTCTGATTCCTGTAGCCCCGTTTATTGCCGTTTCAATTGGGTATGTTACCAATCGCTCCACTTCTTCTGAGGCCATGCCATGAGCATCTGTCATAATAACAACCGTAGGAGCGGTTAAATCAGGAAAAACGTCTACATCCATGTTAATGGCAGTCCTGGTTCCTAAAACCAACAGGATTACAGAGCTCAATAAAATAAAAAATTTATTTCTCAGAGAGAATTTTATAAGTTGATTCAGCATAATTTAAATTTTAATGAACATGACCGGCATGCGGATCCAGTGCACCGGTTCCTGCTGCAAGTTTAACCATAACAGCACCTTTGGTAATAATTCTTTCCTCTGGTTTCAGACCCGAAATCACATGGGTCTGAATTCCATCAGTCCCCCCTGTCTGTATTTGTCTCCTTTCGAAAAGTTCAGGTGTTTTTTGTACCAGTACAAAATAATTTCCCTGTTCTTCCAGAATTGAAGAAGCCGGAATGATAATACCGCTGAGATCGGATTGAGTTTTAATAATTATTTCCACAAAACTTCCTATGATAAAATCTTCCCTGCTCTCAATAAGGATATCTAAGGGTATCATAAAATTTTCGCCTGAAACTGATTGTCCAATACTAAGAATTCTGCCATTCAGATCCTTTAGCTTATAATAAACATTGTTCTCAATCGAATGAATAATGACATCCTCAATTTTTTGAAGCTCTTTAAAATACTTTGTTTTTACTTCTCCATGAAGCAATAATTTGTCATTTGATGTAATTCTCAATAATGCCTCTCCTGCTTCCACATATTGACCATTCTCTATAAATAATTCACGGATAAAACCATCCTCTGGTGAAATCAGGTTCTGTACACCTGCTGAAAAATTATTTTGCAAATTCTCATATAGCATTTTCGCATTTTCGTAGATAGCTTTGGCTTCTAAAAACTCCTTTTCAGACACGATTTTTTCTTCCACAAGGGCTTTTTTCCGATTATACTGAGATTCTGCTTCCATAAAGTTGATTCTGGCTTCATTATAGCGAACCTCGGGGCTTTTCTCAGCTAAGCCTGTTCCTGAAATGCTAAAAAGTATTTCGCCCTTTTGAACTTTTGCTCCCTCCACCATAGTCTTATCCGAAAACAGTACACTGCCATTCGTTTTTGCCGTTAAGATCCTATCGTTTTCCGGCGAGGCCCGGACTATGGCAACTGATTTAATAAGCGACCCAAAAGGACCTTCTGCTGGACTGGAAGTGGCAAATCCTATTTTCCAGGATTGTTCTTTGGAGAAACTTATTGCATTTTCCGCAGTATGCATTTTATTTTCAGAATCATGAATAGCTTCATGTTCATTTGCAAATACTTCTATTGCTGAACTGAGAATTTCGGAAATCCCATCACCCCTGTCAATTTCAAATTCAAGCTTTCCCTTTCCTTGACCTTCGGGTAGTATTTCCGACACATAAATACCTTTTTGCCTGGTTCCTGAAACTGAAAGTTTAAAGGATTTACCGTTTAACGATAATTTTAAACTGATATTTCCTTCTTCCAATGGCTTAAAATCCGATAACTGAGTAACATGAATAAGCAATTCGCTACTTTTCCCCGGATACAAAGGATCAAGCTCAGCATAAACCTCAAA
>CBDUPM010000192.1:0-5846 GCA_965369105.1 uncultured Bacteroidales bacterium
AGAAGCAAAATTCCCTAAATGATATATTTTATTTGCATATTCTTAGGTGGATAAGTCCAAATAATAAAAAATAATCATTCAAAAAGCTGCTACAATTTAGGAAAGTAGAATGGGAAATCAAAGGATATTTCATTTCTACAGAATCAGTATAAATTAGAATCATTCAATTATCCGGGTGTAAAAGTCTTCCGTTTAAAGACCTGGAAACAGCGTATCCCTGATTAGCTTATCAATCGCAATTCCAACAACTTTTCAACCAAGCCTAAATATACATTGCTATTATCTTTTATTGACAATTTATTAAAGTGCAGTTTAATTTCACTAATATATTGTATTTTGTTACCGGGGAGGGGAGGGTGCTAACCCCACCGGAAATAATCTGCCAGCCTTTTTAAGTGTTTTGTAAAGATGAGGGGATAGCTGGTGGCCGGATACCAGAAGTGAGCTCACTCATTGGGGATTTTCTAGAAAGTCTTTGCCGCCTTATGAGAAGCTTTATTAAACAGGCAAAACCTTCAATCCTGAATACATCATTTGCCAGGATAGAAAATAAATTCCTCCAATTTGCGGGTAGTCTATTTAAAAGATCAGCCTCTCTTAATTCAAAACTAACTTTCTTACTATACTGCCTTTATCCCCGGTGATTTTTATTATCTGTATACCCCTGGGCAGATCTGAAACATCGAGTTCATTGATACCCGGATTCAGTTTTCCGGAATTCATTTCGCTGCCCGTACCGGAGATGATCTGGTAATACATCGCTTTACCTTTTGATTCAATAAATACTTTATCACTTGCTGGTTGCGGATAAATCTTTACCTGCTTATGTATATCATCAGAAATTCCAATTATGATGTCTGTCTGAATATCAAAACTCTCCGGTTCATTTTCGATATGACCCAGGCTATCTGAAGCAACAGAATAAAATTTATAGTTATTCGATCCTGCTAAAGGTGTAAAGTATATCACATTCTCGGTAATATTTCCTAGAGGATAGTAGGCACTGTCGTTTACCGATACAAAAACAGTTACCAATTCCAGTCCGGAACCCGCATCATCTCCAATTGCGGTAATTTCTAATAATCCATTACTTTCTGAATAGTTTATGGATGAAACTTCGCTCACCGGCTTATTGTCATCAATGGTATTGCTCCAAAGATTGGTAAGGATCGGATCATTGAAATCAAAAACGATCTTTGCCTGATTACTGAAACTATCGCCGTCTTCAGGATTTTTCAATCCAACAGTAAAACTGATACTTCCCTCACCTTCGGGTGAATTTATATTTGGTGGAAGGATACCAAGCCCGGGATCTTCATTTGGATATAGATTATCAGGATTCAGGGAACCAAAATAGACGGAGATTATTCCGGTGATGGTGTCAATGCTACCCAGTGCCCTGCCAACGAGTTGCTTCTGAGGCCGGTAATCAATGTCCATGGCAAACTCAGACTGCCCATTGCGAAAATGATAGATGCTGTCGCCCAAGCTTATGCTGTTAAAGCTGAACCTGGTCAAATCAAAAACAGATTTGTCCAGAGTATCACTTATCCAAATCTCCTGTGCAGGTGCGCTCGCAGTGTCTTTATTTTCAAAGAAAATTGTATAACTGGCGGAATTGGTTTTTGAAATATAATTCTTATCCCCATACCCCTTTGGCCCGGTAATTTCATTTGGATCAAAGGAATTTACCCCTCTTATATTATGCCGTTCGAGGGACTGTTTACCAAACTTCTCCCTGCACTTTTTATCGGCAGCATAAACAGCATCGTGAAGGAAGGTAACCGTTGAGGTAATCGCTATAGCCAGATCATATATTTTACCGATTCCCACAACATCGCCTACACAAGCCAGGAAAAGGGAGGTCATCGCATAGGAAAAATCGCCCCAAGAGCGTCGCTTGGTGAAGCTTTCCATCCTCATTTGCCTGATGGTATAAAATTCCTTACCTATAGAATAAATGCAATTGGAACCGGGAAGCAGGAGGTTGAGGTAACTTGCCCCCAGATCCAGTGCGGCCCGTTTTTTTGCATCATATAAACATTTTGCAAGCTGGGATTCCGGATCAGCAAAAACAGATTTGAGTGTGCCCTTTTCCATGAGGGGCTCGGTATTCCAGACATTAATACTTACCCTGTCGCTGGTCTTGACTTTCATGGTTATGGAACCGCTGAATCCGGCCGGTATTCTGGGTATATAATAGGCGAAAACCCTGGTTTTCATTTGTTGGTCCCAGATCGAATCCAGATCAAAAAAGTGCTGAAGAGAATCCAGTTTTGACATCTGATTATTGTCAACCGCATAATCACCGTATAGCAATTTCATATCTGGAAAATCGACTTCATTATTTTCCGGATCAGAAACCGTGATGAATACCGGAACAATTTCAGCATCCAGGTTTCCGGAATTCCCGAACTCAATTGTATAAGTCGACCAGCGGTTTCTCAGGGCAACAGACCGTCCGGAAAGATGGACCCAGGGCTGGGAGAATCCTCCTTCCTCAAGGGTGAAGGCTGATTCTTTGGAAATCGTGGGTTTACCGGGAGTCGTCACCTGAAGATTAAAAATACCGGGACTGATTCCCTCCATGTCAAAAGTGGCTTCGAGTAATCCATCTCTACTGAATACTACTGAGAGTGGTTTAAGAGTATCACTGACCGTATTATAGAGTTTCACAAAAGAATTTTCGGAAAAGCCCCCTCCCAACACTGAGAGTGTGACCTGTCCGTTGTTCCCTCCACTCAGTGGACTGATCCCTTTGATTCCGTAAATACTAAGGGTATCGGAAATTGATTTTGATCCTGCATCATTTGTTGAAGTTAGGGTGATGATAAATTCTCCGGGCTCGTGAAAAAGATGGGATGGGTTGCCCTCAGCACTTTCAGTTCCATCACCAAAATCCCAATGATAGGTTTCTCCGTATTTTGTATGGTTCATAAATTTCACTTCATTCAGATTTGAATGAAAGTTAAATCCGGGTATAGGGAGCGGTTGAAAATTCACATCCACTTTATACTTTCCTGCCCCGCCAAATCCCAGAGTAGTCCTACGCCACAGAAGGTAATAGTATTTTCCGGCTGGTAGATTCCTTTCAATTCTTGCTCCTGAGTTGTCACTGTAGCGATAAATGGATTGAATACTATTCCTGTTTTCATCATATAATAATACCTGGTAACTCAGACCAGAAAAGGTAGAGTCGTGAATCATCAGTCTTCCATCTTCTTTAAGGTCGATGACGTAATAGTCATAGTTATCAATGCGGAGGCTGTCACGGTGACCAAGATTTCCTCCATAACTGGTATCAATAGTCATGGGAAGAGCTTCTTCAAATGAGTCGTTATTCTCCAGGTCTGCCGGAACAGGCTCATGCTTTATGAAAAAATTGTATTCACCATCTCCCGTAAATCCGAGTGACCAACGTCTCCAGAATAGCACACAATATTCTCCCGGTTCAAAGTAATTCACCGCCTCCTTTCCCGATTCATCGGAATAACGAAAACCGGCCCCTGACAGGTCATCTCCTTGTAAATCTTTGAAAAAGACTTGATATTCCAGTCCATTTGTTGCAGTATCCAGAATGCTTACTTTTCCGGGCTCTGTCAATGAAAACCTGTGATAGTCATAGTCATCAGTCTTTGAGGAGTCGACATGACCCAGGTTTCCGTATATGGTTTTCATGATTTCCACAGAAGAAGCATCTGCTATTAGGTCATTAGGTTCAGGATCTTCTCTTAAAGGGGTGTAATCGATTGTGAATGAATACTCACCCTCTCCGGTAAAACCCAGTGACCAATGTCTCCAGAATTGAATATAATAGGTGCCTGCTGCTAAACTTGCAGCGGCATTTTTACCTGAATTATCACTATATCTGTTTCCCGATCCATTAAGCTTGTCCAGCTGGTGATCATAAAAGTGTACCTCGTATTCGAGACCGTTGGTGGCTGAATCGTTTATAACAATTCTGCCATCCTGTTCCAATATTAGCTTATAATAATCGAAATCATCTATCCCGGAGCTATCGCTGTGCCCAAGGTTTCCATAATAAAGCTGATCGGTTTCAACAATTGAGGCTGTTTGGTGGGTATCATTGGGTTCGGGGTCCTCATTCACAGGCAAATATTCGATTGTGAATGAATACTCACCCTCTCCGGTAAAACCCAGTGACCAGTGTCGCCAGAATAGAATATAATAATCGCCAGCCGCCAAACTCGCAGCAGCATTTTTACCTGAATTATCATGGTATCTGTTTCCCGATCCATTAAGATTATCCTGCTGATGATCATAAATGTGTACCTCGTATTCGAGTCCGTTAGTGGATGAATCATTTACAAATATTCTACCATCCTGATCCAGTGTAAGTTTAAAGTAGTCATAATCGTCTATCCCGGTGCTATCGCTGTGCCCAAGGTTTCCATAATAAAGCTGGTTGGCCTCCACAGCTGAAGCTTTCTGAAATGTGTTATTGGGTTCCGGGTCCTCGTTCACAGGCAGAAAATCGACCCTGAAGGAATAACCTCCTTCACCATTAAAGCCAAGAGACCAATGTCTCCAGAAAAGAATGTAATAGGTGCCGGCAGCCAGACTTGCTGCTGCATTTTTACCTGAATTATCAGAATACCTGAAACCTGATTTATTTAAATTGTCCCCCTGTGCATCGTAAATGTGTACCTCGTATTCCAGGCTATTGGTTGTGGTATCATAAACAATTATTCTGCCATCCTGGGGCAACGTCAGTATATAATAGTCGAAATCATCAATTCCAGACAAATCTGTGTGTCCCAGATTTCCTGAATAGAATGTGCTGTGTTCTATAGTATTGGATTCCTCCATTGTATTGTTGGGTTCGTTATCCATGGGCACTTCCTCATAAATGAAGTGGAAATAATATTGACCTTCCCCATTAAATCCTGTTCCCCAGTCTCTCCAGAACCGGATATAATAAATACCAGGTAAAAGGCTTTTCGCTGCATTTATACCGGAATTATCTGAATATTTACGACCACTAACCAACAAATTGGCATCTGCATCATAAATATTGATTTTATAATCCAGGGTATTTGTTGTGGAGTCGATTACGATCAGCCTTATAGGCTTTGTAATTTCCAAACGATACCAGTCATTGTCATCACCAGGACCTAAATTCCCCGTATAGGATTCTGTGAGCAGGCATACATCGGCCTCTCCCATTGCATTATTGGGTTCTGATTCAGAAATATCTGCGGCAAACAGTTGAAAGGAAAAAAGACATAGAATTATGATACTAAATGAACAGGAGATTGAAAAGATTTTATTTCTCATAGCTCGGGTTTTAGAAATGGCAGAACCTGCTTTCATGCGGGTTTACACGTTAAATTTTCAGGCTAAGGCCAATATTAAAAGATTTTCAGGTAAATAAATTTAAATAAAATACAGCAACTGCATTTGAAAAGGTAGAATGCTCTTTAACATTCGTAATAAATTTATAATCAGGTATCAGGAGGGTTTATCTGTTTGCGATATCAGCCAGGTTGGTGGATTTCCGGTTATTCTTATCGGTTACAGGATAATCGGGATTTCGGATAGATTAGTTAATTTTTGGCAAGGAATAAAAATTATGAAAACCAGGGGAAATGGCCTGTTCTTGCACTGGAAGCAAAAAGAATCCCATAATAAGATAAGGCAGTGCTTTCTTATGCAGGAGATCCTGATAATATGTATCCCTTTTATAAGTGATGAAAGTTCTGCTATGGTTTCATCAGATTAAACAAAAACGCCTGAAAACATTATGTTAACATGCGTTTCTATTTTTTTATGCTCCTCAGGAATCCCGAAGGGTCGGGAGAACCTTCGACCTACGGATTAATCCC
>CBDUPM010000193.1:0-5842 GCA_965369105.1 uncultured Bacteroidales bacterium
TCAACAGCAACCCGGTCATCCAGCTCATCCCGTTCTTCTGTCGACCGCCAGACACCTCCTTCCGGAAGAAGTGGTAATTCATCTGCTACCAGAACACGGACAAATAACTCACGTGAAGTAAATACCCGAGGTGATTCAAGGGAAAGCAGGGGAAATTCAGCTTATGACCGCGAGAGGTCTTCTGAAAGATCGGCAGGAAGTGCAACACGAACACGCACAGTCGAAACAGGAAACCGGAACAGTAACTCCACCAGGGGCGGAACCAATGTTTACAGACCTAAAAATTCAACGGTGCATGTTGAAAAGAGAAGATCATATACAACCTATATGCCACACAGGATCCACCGGCCACACACCCATATACATTATACGGTAAAACCCATTGAATACCGCAGAATTCATTATCCTTACCGTGCACCCAGAACCGTACATATTTACTGGGATGTGCATATGTATCGCGAGTACAGATCATGGTATCCTCATTACGATCTCTGGTACTATCCCTACGGTTACAGGATTCACACCATTTCTGCATACGACGCTTTTAAATATGTCGGAGAAATTGCCAGGGTTTACGGAGAAGTGGATGAGGTATGGTATGAAAGGAAAACTGATCAGTACTTCATGTATGTAGGAGGCCCCTACCCTTACAACGACTTTACCGTAATTGTTGATGGAAACGATGCCAGAAGATTTACACGGAATCCGGTTAGGTTTTTTACAAAGAGACATATTGAAGTAACCGGATTGGTAAGCAGTTTCGAAGGAAAACCAGAAATAGTAGTGAAACGCAAGAAACAAATCAGGACTTATTAATAAAAAACAAATCAGAAAGTAAAATTAAGAAAGTCAGACCTTATAATTTATCTTATTCACGCACAAACGAAGAGCTGTCCCGGATGGGGCAGCTTTTTTTATGAATTTTTTTCAAATTTTAAAAGACTTCTATTATAGTTGATATAAAGGCTTGTACTAATCCCTGTCAGAATCATAGAGAGCAGTCGCTGCTTTATCACAATACCACAAAAGCTTGCCAGATTCTGGCCGGATGTAATATACAGGATAGGTTTTGGCCTTTGGCATATCACGAAAAATTTCATTTATCACCGTGGCTTTTGATTTTCCTGTTACCAGGAAGACAATCTCTTTCGAATTATTAATGACGGATCCGGTGAGGGTGATCCTTTTCTGACCGGATTCCGGATGACTTACAACCGCAGTATTCTCTTTGGAATCCAGAAGGTCCATACGATCAGGAAATATGGATGCCGTATGACCATCATTTCCCATTCCCAGGATTATCATGTCCAAAAAAGCTATAGAATTTCTCATGGGCAGAGATTCCAGAAGTCCGGAATATTCCATACTGCTCATGACCGGGTCATTTTCTCCTTTAATCCTGTGAATGTTCTCAGATGGAATTTCAAAATATTTCAAAAATTCTTTACTGGCAGTTCCATAATTGCTTTCTGCTGAATCCGGTGACACACATCTTTCATCCCCCCAATAAAAATGGACATTTGAAAGGGAAGGTAACATTGTCTGATTTTCAGATAGATAGTGATATAGGGCTGAGGGTGTGCTTCCCCCGGAAAGTGCGATATGAAATTCTTTATTTTTATCCTTACTTTCCTGTATTCTGTCAGCAAGTAAGCGGGCGAAATCTGCAACCAGATCCTTTATATCATGAAATTGCTTTAAAATCGCGATATTTTTATAATTCACAGTAAATTCCATCATTTGAAAGATTTTTACAGGGATAACGCCAGGTAAGATAAGGTTCTTCAATCAGTTTATCAGAACTTTCAGGTCCCCATGTACCAGCTGGATATCCATACAAAGGAATACTGGCATCCTCCTTCCAGGCTTTCAGGATGGGGTCAATAAATTTCCAGGTAAAATCGACGGCATCATCCCGGGCATACAAGGTTGAATCGTTTTGCATGCAATCAAGCAACAGCCTTTCATAAGCTTCCGGCAATTTTTCCGATGAAATATCTTTGTAATGGAAATCCATATTTACGGTTTGCACTTTAAATCCACCTCCCGGTACTTTCATCCCGAATTTTATCAGAATACCCTCGTCAGGCTGAATTCTTATAATTAACTGGTTGGAATCATTGTGCATCCCCGATTCTTTAAAAAACAAATGATGAGGAGTAGGTTTGAAATGTATCACAACCTCTGTAACCCTGGTGGGTAAGCGTTTTCCGGAACGGATGTAAAAAGGGACCCCATTCCATCTCCAATTGTCGATAAAAAACTTCATTGCTACAAATGTTTCCGTTTTGGAACTCTTATCAACCCCTTCCTCCTCACGATATCCCGGCACTTTTTTATTTCCTATCTTGGCCTCAAGGTATTGCCCCCTGATCACATTGGTTTTAATTTCTTCTGCAGTGAATGGTTTAATGGATTGAAAGACTTTGACCGTCTCATTCCTGATTGAAGTAGCATCAGCAAGGGCGGGTGGCTCCATGGCGATAAGACCCGTTAACTGGAGTAAGTGATTTTGAATCATATCCCGCATAGCCCCTGATGAATCATAATATCCTCCCCTTTTTTCTACTCCAAGTGATTCGGAACTGGTTATTTCAACATGATGGATATAGTTGTGATTCCACAGAGGCTCAAAAATATGGTTCGAAAACCGGGTCACCATAATATTCTGAACCGTCTCTTTCCCCAGGTAATGATCGATCCTGTAAACCTGGTCTTCTTTAAAATGGGATAAGATTTTTGCGTTGAGTTCTCTGGCTGAAGCCAGATCGGTTCCAAAAGGTTTTTCTATGATAATTTTGTTGTCCGCATTATTCAATCCGGCTTTTGCCAGTTTTTCAGGAATAATGGTATAAAGAGAAGGAGGTGTGGAAAGGTAAAACAGCATTCTCCTGTCGGTCTTTTTCTCCAATTCAATATCCAGAAGCTTGGCTGAGAGCCTGGTATAATCAGATTGTGAATGATAGTCAAAAGAGCTATAGCTGACAAAGTTGAGAAACTCATCCAAATAGTCCGGATTATCAATTTTTTCATTCAAAAAGTCTTTAAGCCGTGTTCTGAATTCATCATCCGTCATTTGAGTTCTGCTTATTCCATGAATAGCAAAGTTATCGGGAAGTAGCTTTTGAATATATAAATGAAATAATGCAGGTATAAGCTTACGTTTAGTAAGATCACCTGATGCGCCAAAAATCACGATAATATGGGAGTCTGGTATTTGCATTTTTTGAATTGATTTCTTTTGGACAACAAGATAATCAAACTATTGTTAGAGAGGAATACTTAAATATAAGTTTTTCTGGTTGAAATCCCTTACTGCTCATGGAATTGTGAGTACAAAAGTATTCATTAATCAGGATATTCCGGAACGATCATTGATTTCCGGTCTATTGAATAAGCTGTAAAATATCCGAGGGCTCCGTTGCTCAGGTTGGATTTTATATTGGCAGGGGGACCGCTAAAAAGAGGATTTGCACCAAAGCTTTCAATTTGAGCTTCCGTTATAAACCAGAAAAAGCCTTCATTTATCCCGTCCATCTGGAAGGTTATGGTATCTCCCGGTAAAGCCCTTTCAGTGGGATTGGAATCATCCAGAAACTGTGAACTAATCCCATAAGTGTAGTTGCCGTCAAATAAATCATCATTTTGAATGAAATATTCTGTAATGGTATCGGTAAGAAGTACCCCGTTCTTCCAGACTTTAAAACTGTAGAAGTTTTTAATACCGGCAGGATCCTGGGCATAGACCATCACTTCCCAGGCAGAAAAAAAGCTGTTTTTAGTGTATTTAAGATCAATCGAATCCAGGCTTGGGACCTGGTTCATTATTGTTTTAGCATCATAATATTCCATAATCCCGTCTTCATTTACATCCAGATTTGAAATTTCCAAATGATATTCAGTCCCTGCTATGCCGTAAAAATCAGCTGGTGTCCTGTATATTCCTGCTTCTGTAGAGCTAAGTGTGATTTTTGTGTCATTAAAACCCAGGGTGACCAGGGCGTTTTCAACTCCTTTTTCAGGTTTATCTTCAAGGTAATCAGAAGAATAAGATAGTCTGATTTCATGGCTCATTGTATCAGTAGTTATCTCGCCATAAACAACCAGGCGGGTAAAAGATGAATCCAGGTCCAGGCTTATTTCCTCGGTACACGAAATCAGAAAGAAAACGGAAGACAGTAAAACTATATATGGACAAACGCGTTTCATGTTCAAAATTTGAAATTGTAAGTGATTGCCGGAATTACAGAGACTAAGTAGGTTTTTATCGCATTTACCTGGTTCGGATTTACATCATCTTCTTCAAAATTAATAGCCCAGGTATTTTTTCTTCCGTAAACATTATAAACTGAGAAATTCCATTCTCCCTGCCAGGATTTTCCGGCTTTGTTCTTCCCTTCGAGTGTGACAGATGCGTCCATTCGGTGGTAATGTTCGTACCTGTAGGCATTCCGACTGGAATAAATCGGGAGGATTTTTCCTATCACCACCATACGTCCGGTTGGAAAAGTGGCTGGCAATCCGCTGGAATAAATCCAGTTGGCCCCCAGGTAAAGTCTTTTGGTTAAGCTGTAGTTCAGAACAACAGACACATCATGGGGTTTGTCATAAGGTGCTGAATAGGGTTTTCCGTTTTCAATCTCATCAATCTTTCGTTTCGTTTTTGAAAGGGTATAACTAATCCAGCCGTTCAATCTTTCTTCATTTAACTGAAGCATAAATTCGAGTCCGTATGACCATGCAATACCGGTTCTTAATTCCCCCTCCAGTTTAGGATTTAGCAATAATGCGGCATGATCTTTAAAGTCAATGGTATTTTGCATGTCCTTATAATAGGTCTCAACGGATGCTTCGATGGAATTATCCCTGAAATTTCTGAAATAACCTATGGAGTACTGATCTGAAATCTGCGGTTTTACATTGGGACTTGCTGAAAACCAGATGTTCAGGGGTGTTCCTGCAGTTGAATTCTGAGCCAGCTGAAGATATTGACGACTCCGGTTATAACTGGCTTTTATCGAGCTGGATTCATTTAATATATAATTAATACCCAGCCTGGGTTCAAGTCCGGTATAAGTATTAAAAATTTCTCCGGCTCCATAAACTGTTGAATCGATGGAATTAAAATTTTCATCAAAGTTATAAAGGGTGCCCTTCCCTATATTCTGAAAAGCTGAAATTCTTAAGCCGTATTTTATGGATAGTTTATCGAAGATCTGTTCACCTGAAAAGTAAGCGCCATATTCCAAAGCGTAATTCTCCGGAATCTTGAATTCAGATATCAGGGCCTCTGCACTGCCTTTAATATAACCCGGACTGAAAATATGGTACATGGAAGAGATGCCGAATTTAAAGGTAGATTCCGGGCTATTATAAAATATAAAATCTGATTTCAGACTAATATTCCGAAGATCTGATTTCCAGTTAAAACTGTTTGGTTCCCCCGGAGGGGTTCCTAATTCATAATCATAAATGGAATGAATTAAAGTGAAGTTACTGAATAATCTGGGACTGAAAAGATGATTCCACCGGGCGGTAAAGGTCTGGTTTCCGTAATTTAATCCGGCAAATTCATTTTCAAAAATGTCCCTTCCAAAATATCCGGAAATGAAAACCCGGTTATTTTCATTTATAGTATGATTTATTTTTGTATTCAGATCGTAGAAAAATAAGCGGTTGTCCTGAATATCCGGATTATTGGCCAAAGGAAGAAAGATATCCGCATAGGTTCTGCGTCCGGATATTAAAAAGCTGGTCTTTTCTTTAATTATGGGGCCTTCCAGGGTAAGCCGGCTTGAAATGGTACCTATTCCCCCTGTGCCTGAAAACTTGCGGTGATTCC
>CBDUPM010000194.1:0-5772 GCA_965369105.1 uncultured Bacteroidales bacterium
GGAAGAAGATTTCTATAATTCGGGCGTAATGAGTCAGATTGATCTTTCCGGATATCCCCAGCCCGAAATCTCGGTTGAAGTGAATGAAGAACAGCTTCAGCGATATAATCTTAGCTTTGAAGACATCGCTTTTGCTATTCAGGCCAATAATCAGGATGTATCCGGAGGTGAGATAAAATCAGATGATGAGGAATTATTAATCCGCTTACGATCCCGCAGTACAGACCCAAATAAAATCGGAAATATAATCCTTATCGGACAAAGTGATGGCAGTTTCATCCGTATTCGGGATGTTGCCGAAGTAAAGAAAAAATTTGCCGATAGTGTAAATAAATCCTGGGTTAACGGAAAACAGTCTGTTTCCATTCAGGTTGAAAAACTTCCTGAGGAAGACCTGGATGAAATAACGGAATTTGCCAGAGCATATATGGATGAATTTAACTCCAAAGACTACGGGGTTAAACTTGATATGTCGCGCGCTTATCTGGATATTCTGAAAAGCAGGCTGGACCTGTTGACTAAAAACGGAATGGTTGGCCTGACACTAGTAATTATTGCACTTTCCTTATTTCTAAGTGTGCGTCTGTCTCTCTGGGTCTCATTTGGAATTCCTTTCAGTTTTCTGGGAATGTTTATTGTTGCGCAATTACTGGGTGTTACCATAAATATGATGTCCCTTTTCGGTATGATCCTGGTTATAGGAATACTGGTAGACGACGGGATCGTAATCGCTGAAAACATCTATTTGCACTTTGAACGGGGAAAACCTCCGATGAGGGCGGCAGTGGATGGAACTATGGAAGTACTACCCGCAGTTGTTACTTCTATAACTACCACCATTATTGCTTTTATGCCCCTTGTTTTTTTAAGCGGCACCCGCATGGAAATGATGCTGGAAATGGCAATTGTTGTCATTTTCAGTCTGTTCTTCTCACTCTTTGAAGCCTTTTTTGTACTCCCTGCTCACCTGGGAAATCCAAAAGTATTGAGCAGGAAAAGTCTTGAGACCAAAACCAAAGGTATCAAAAAGTACTTCGAAAATTTTATCGTTTGGCTAAGAGACGATATTTATCATTTCATTTTATTGTGGCTTATCCGATGGCGATATATAGTAATCGGAATACCAATTGCTCTGGTATTAATAACAGCAGGTCTGTTCCTTGGCGGGCACATTAAAAATACCTTCTTCCCTTCCATAGACTTTAACAGATTTGAAATTAATATTGCTTTTACCCCGGGCGACGGTGAAGCTCAAACCATGAGATATTTACACCGGTTTGAAAAAGCTATCTGGGAGGTAAATGATGAACTGACCGAGAAATTAGACATCGATGAAAACCTTATTCGCAGAGTAAATACCAATCTTGGAACTGCCAGAACCATATCTGAAACCGGATCACATGCAGGAAGTATCAGCGTCTACCCTATCGATCTGGAGGGATTGGACATTACTGGTTTTGACATTGCAAATAAGGTAAGAGAAAAAATAGGACGTGTTCCGGAGGCACAAAAGTTTACCGTTGGTGGCAGAAACCGCTGGGGATCCCCGGTATCTATTGGTTTAATGTCCAAAAATCTGAAAGAACTGGAAGCCGCCAAATCCTATATGATGCAAAGGTTGAGCGAAATTCCTGCTCTTAAAGATATTACTGAAACCCTTTCCCTGGGTAAACAGGAAGTCAGGCTGGACCTCAAACCAAAAGCCTATTTCCTTAACCTGGATGAAGGGACTATTGCCCGGCAGGTAAGGTCAGGTTTTTATGGCCTTCAGGCACAACGATTGCAGGAAGGAAGAGATGAATTGCGAATCTGGGTGAGATACCCCAAAAACAATCGACTGACCCTTGGGCAGATGGAGAGAATGAAAATAAAAACCTCACAAGGCGATTTTCCTTTAATTGAACTGGCTGACTATCATATGGAAAGAGGTCCTGTCTCCATTAACCGCTTTAACGGATCAAGAGAAATCCGTGTTGAAGCAGAAACTGTAGATCCATTTGCTCCTGTTCCTGAAATTATTGAACAAATTGAATCGGAGATTATGCCCGACCTCATGGTCCTTTTCCCTGGAATAAGATATATTTACCAGGGACAGCAAAGATTCAGTAATGAAGCCCTGGGAAAGGTTAAAAAATACTTTTCCATTGCTTTCCTGGTTATTATTTTCATACTGATTATTCACTTCAGAAGCATTGATCAGACCTTTATAATTATTGCCATGATTCCTTTGTCCCTGCTGGGGGTATTCTGGGGACATGGAATTCACGGGAAACCCGTTTCTCTGATGAGCTTATGGGGAATGGTAGCATTAACCGGGGTCATTATAAATGATGCAATCGTATTCCTGGCTAAATACGACGGACTCCTTCTGGAAGGCAAAAAGGTATCAGAAGCAGTTCTGGAGGCCGGAAAAGTGCGGTTAAGACCTATAATTTTAACCTCTTTAACCACCACCATCGGCCTTTTCCCTATAATCCTTGAGAAAAGTGTTCAGGCCCAGTTTCTTATTCCTATGGCAATCAGTCTTGCCTATGGAATTGCCATAGGAACGGTATTTATCCTGATCTTTTTCCCTGTTTTGATAATGCTTTTAAACGATTTCAGGGTTTACAGAGAATTTTTATGGACAGGGAACAAACCTGAAAAAGAGGAGGTTGAAGTAGTTATTAAACAACAAAAAAGAAAATTGCGATTTGAAAGCAATGGAATAGATAATGATGAAAAAGCTCACTCCGATGATACAAAATAAAATGAGAATTCCGATTTTAGCTGTATGGATGTTTTTAAGCTTTCTGCTTTCTGGAATAAACCTCTATTCCCAATCCAAAACCCTGAGTCTTTCTGAGGCCATAGAAAAGACTTTAAATAATAACTATGGAATTTTAATCTCTGAAATTACCATTGAGCAGGCAGCGACTTCAAACACTTCCGGAAATGCAGGAGGGCTTCCCACCATTGGTTTTGATGCCTCCTCACAAAACTCATATCGCTTTTCAGATGATAACACTACATGGCTAAACAACCTTTCGGCAGACCTTGGGTTTTCATGGAAAATATTTGATGGATTCAAGGTGAGAGCGACAAAGGAAAAGCTGCAATTTCTTGAAGAGCTTTCATCCGGACAATCGGCTGTGGTAATTGAAAACTCTATTCAAAATCTTATTGACAATTATTATTACATCCTTCTGATCCAGGAAAATATGAAAGTGCTTGAAAAGCTTAAGCAATTGTCAAAAGACCGCTACAACTATGAACAGGCTCGTTTTGAACTGGGTGGAAGTGTTTCCGTAAATGTTTTACTGGCTAAAAATCTCTGGCTGGATGACCAGGCTTCCTATTTGCAGCAGGAAATAGCGATAAAGGATGCTATGAGGACCTTGAATTTTATAATGGCTGAGAAAGATAATCCTTACTGGACCCTGACCGAAGAATTTAAGTTTGAAGAAAAAGAATTCATTGTATCGAATATGATAGATAGAATGTTGGCCCATAACCAGGTATTAAAAAACCAGTACATTAATCAAAGTCTAAAAGAACAAGACAGGAAAATCAAGGAAAGTGACCTCCTTCCTGATTTGTATTTATCCGGCGGAATTTCAAATAATTACAGCAGAAGTAAAACTAGCGGTTCAGATGCCTCTTCCTCCAATACATTTTATCCTTATGGAAACCTGTCGTTAAGCTATGATATTTTTACCGGTGGGGTAAGAAATACGGCTATAAAAGTGGCCGAACTCAATGAAAAAATCGAACAGGTCCAGGCGGATGAAATGATCCATAATCTTAGCAACAGCGTTCTTGGGATTTATGATAATTATTTACTCAAAAAGGAATTGCTCTTAATTGCCGAGGAAAATCTGGAAGTCGCAGAAATGAACCTCAGTATTTCTGAAGAAAAATTTAAAAACGGGAGCATTACTTCCTTTGAGTACAGAGATATACAGTTGATTTTCCTGAATGCCGCACAAAACCGTTTATCGGCCATTTATGATCTGATTGATATTGAGACGGAACTGACCCGCTTAACAGGTGGATTTATTTCACCGGAGTAGGCGGAGCTTACTATTCCAAAAAATATCTCCGGAATTCTTCAACCCGAAAAGGGCAGAAGAAATTCAGTATATTATCACATCACATGAATATACTTCAAAACCAGCTCATGTATAGCCTCATCATTTCCCAGCAATTTATCGGAAAGTCCTTTGTCATTGTAGGATTTTAGCTTTTTAATTACATTATCAATCATTCCTTTCGGAAAAACACCATTTGCTTCAAAATAGGATCTTTTAGCTTCCAGTGCCAGGGCAGAATCATAACAGGAATAAGGCATATGATTTAAAGTGGCCTGTTTTTCCTTGTTTTTGTGAATATCAATATCAACATAGAGTTTTTCTGAAATCTTCAGGCTGTCCTTTGATTCCAGTCCATGTAATGCCGCAATTACCAATCCCGACATAAGGTTATGAATATTGGCCGACCCATCGGGTGCCCTGAACTCTGCGGTTTGTTTTTCAGGTGATTTTAGCTCTATTTTTGGTTCCAGGGGATTGGCATCATAAATCATATCCACATTCCCTAACCATCCCAGGGGAACCCTAACCAGTACGGAACGATTTCTGTCACCCCAGCAAATATTGGTAGGTGCCTCCTGCCCCGGAACCAGTCTTAAATAGGAAGTGGGTATGGTATTTCCAAAGGCTGTCAGAGCATCCGACAGTTCCAGGATCCCTGCAATCATTTTACGGGCAGTTTCACTTAATTTGCCATTTTCCGCCATCATGTTTTTTCCATTTTTCTGTGCCAGAAAATGAATATGCAATCCACTACCTGCTTTTCCCACAGTAATTTTTGGAGCGAAACTGATATCCACACCATAACGGTCACCCAACATTCGGATAATCCATTTTGCTATGGCCAGATGATAGGCTGCATCCTCCACATAGGTAGGTAAAAATTCTATTTCATGTTGTTCGAAATCTTCTGTTTCGGTTTTGAAATTACCCACTTCATTATGTCCGTATTTTATATACCCTCCGGCTGCGGCTATCAGCGACATGGCTTCAATCCTCAGGTGCTCCCATTTTGAAAACGGAGCAGAGGAATGATAACCTTTTTGATCCTCGCATGGAAAAAGATCTTCTTTCGGACTATTGATATAATATTCCAGCTCACCCAGAGCCAGAAAGTCCATTCCGGTTCTTTCTTTAAATAAATCCGCAGCCTTCTTCAGAATATGCTCAGGAGAATTCTCGAGGGGTTTTCCTTCACTGGTATAAAATGAGCATAAAATCTCCAAAGAAGGAATCTCCGCAAACGGACTTACAAAAGCAGTTCTGTACCTGGGAATAGCATACAGGTCGCTGGAGCCAGCTTCTATAAAAGAAAACAGACTGGACCCGTCCACCCTTTCACCAAAACTAAGTACCTGGTCAAGGTGCTCCCGGCTGCTAATGATAAAATTGAGTGTTTTTAATTTCCCGTCCTCGGCAATATACCTGAAATTTAACACCTGAATATCATTTCCTTCAATAAACCTGATAATATCTTCCTTGGTAAACTGATGGGCAGGTTTTCTTAAAAACTGGACCAGTTGATTTGGGTTGAGATTTACATACCTGTCTTTCATATCTATAAAATTTGGATAGCAAATATAGAGGGGTTAAAGGGAAGGAAATATGATCTAAAACAGGCTTGAGATATGTTTAAGAACAAGTAAGTTTCGATCATTAAATTACCCAATTTATAAACCCGGAACTTCTTCAGCTCCTTCAG
>CBDUPM010000195.1:0-5764 GCA_965369105.1 uncultured Bacteroidales bacterium
CCACGGACAGTCACTCCGCTATCTGCCAATTCCATCAGGGCATTTTTAAGTTGGGGATAATCGCTGTTTGGATCTAATGCCGGCCATTTTAAATCATTCTCCCAAACGATTTCATTAAATAATTCAAATATTTTTTCTTTATAAACGGAATTAGAAATATAGGGTGACAATGCCACTGCAGAACCAAATTTAAACTGATGTTTTTTCATTTCTACAGATACCGTTGCACCCTCTGCCGGATTACCGGATTCATCATAAACCATTATATCTACCGGTCCTTTCCTTAATTGCTGAATTCTTTCCGTTGCTTCAGCTCTCCAGGGAGCATCCGGTTCCTGGCCATTATAGCTTATTTTAGTAAATGGCAGATCCTCCAGATTTAAGGTGTTTTTATAATTCAAAAAACGTACATCTGCAATTTCAATCGTTTGGTTTTCATAGCCACAAAAAAAAGTGTAATTTACCTCATTGGCTGCCAGACTGACCGAAGATTTAGCAGATGCATAATATTCTTTCCATTCTGAACCAAAAGATATCTGGCTGCTGATCTCCTTGGCATAATTGATATTGTCTTCTAAAACAACTGTTACATATCCTTCCCCGGTTTCCTCCTGTGAAGAAACACTGCGCGCATAGAATGCAACCAGAATAATATCGTCCACCTCAATTCCATTCACTGCAGGAAACCTGATCTGCACATTCCATACATTGTCAAAGCCTGAACCAACCACATATCTTAATGCTTCAGTAAAACTCTGACCCTCGACACTTACTTTAGTCAACGTTCCTGGTCCGATCTTTTGATAGGCTCCTTCATTATTAAGCATGATGCCCCCGTCAGGAACCTGGGCAATTAAGGCAGAAACGGAAAAAGTCAATAATAAGACCTGAAGAAATTTTAATAAATATCTTTTCATAGTTTTCTTTTGTTTGACCAAAGTTATGGAATTAATATCTCATTGCTCAATAATAATCATACCAGTAATATTGCATTAATATAGCTAACAAATTATTTTCAGGGAATCCGGTAATACTTTGTAATGTAATTCGCCTTTTATACTTTCCGGCTCTCCGTCAATATGAATATTATTTTCCCGAAATGAAGATTTTATTACCAGAGACTTTACATTTTTTACCTCGGTGTATGGGCTGTGATGTATTGATCTAAAGTAAGATCGGAAAATAAGGTTGAATACCTTCCATTTGGGGAATTTTTTCAGGATTACCAGATTTAAAAGGCCATCACTGGCTGAGGCTTCAGGCGCAATGTAAAAATGATTTCCAAATTGTGAAATATTGGCTACATTAATTAAAAAAGCTTCATGGAAAGAACTGACTCCGTCAATAATCAGTTCATAGTTTTTGCTTTTATAGCTGTAAAATGCCTTTATAAAATTTAATCCGTAATTTATAAATCCCCGCTTTTTTGATTTTGCAAATAAATGTCCTATTTCAGAGTCAAATCCGATTCCTGAAGTACAAAAGAAGGTCAGGTTATTAATTTTTGCAGCATCGATACACTTAGTTTCCCCCTTGATTATTAGTTGGAGTGCCTTTTTATAGTTTAAAGGAATATTAAAGTGTCTGGCAAAACCATTTCCTGAACCAAAAGGAATAATTCCCAAACAGGCATCTGATCCCGACAATGCTCTTCCAACTTCATTGATTGTTCCATCGCCTCCCACTGCAACTATGATCCCTGCTCCCTTTAACAATTCAGCTTTAGCGATTTCATATGCATTCCCGGGATAGTCGCTGAAGACCGTCCTGGTATTAAATTTATCAATTTTACATTGGTTGAGATATTCAATAAATCTCTCTTTCCTCTTTCCACCGGAAACAGGATTAATAATAAAGATAATCGTTTGTTTCTCTGTCAAGAGATTATTGTTTTGAAGTGAAATAATCAGACATGTTCTGGAGAAATGCCATACCTCTTTTTAAATTTTTATCACTATCGTTGCCAGTTGTATGGATTAGCTTTTCGAATCCGTTATCATAAATCACATAAGATTCTTCATCCTTATAACCAAAACCATTATTAAAAGCATAAAACGCAAATGACGGAGCTTCGGAATCCAGCAGATTTTTAGAAAATACATAATCCCCGGCATCAAAATTAAACTGGGAAAATAATGTTGATGCGAAATCAGCCTGGGATCCGATTTTACTAATGACTGTATCTTTTAAAATGGCTCCCCCTGTCCATATCATTGGGATTTTAAATTTTTCTTCTACCTGGGAGGCGGTATTCCCGGGACTCCGGGATCCATGATCGGCCATAATTACGATAAGCGTATTGTCCCACCATTTCGACTTTTTCGCCTTTTCAAGAAATTCACCTAAAACCCTGTCCGTATAATAATAGGATGTTCTGCTTAGATCATCCCTGTTATCCGTGCCAAATACCGGATCGTTTGGAACATCAAAAGGTTCATGACTGCTTAAAGTGAAACAGGAATAAAAAAACGGTTTTTCTTCTTTTGCAAGATCCGCCTGCATTCTTTCAAATAAAAATCCATCCGGTATACCCCATTTTTGAAGTTCAATATCTTTTGGGAAATCTTCATCTGTTATCATTTTATTGATGGATTCGTGCGAGAAGAATGCTCTAAAATTGGCAAAATTAATATCACCTCCATAGTAAAACCCGGTTTCATATCCATTTGCCTGAAAAGCATCTGTTATATAGGGTAAACTCTGCAACTTTTTAGGAAAATCGAGGATTGAAATGGTTGGCAGTGTAGGAAAACCACAATATATCGCTGCCATGGCTTTATCTGATCTGTCGCCATTGGCATAGAAATTTTCAAAAACCACTGAATGTTTGCAGAGTTCATTCATATAAGGTGTCACCTTTTCTTCACCTCCCAGACTTCCAATAATTTTATTGGAAAAACTTTCCAGGATAATTAATACCACATTGGAATTTGCTTTAATAAGCTGTTGAGTGGAAGTAGAATCCTGAAGGAAAATGTCTGTAAAAATTAGTCCGGCATCTGCCTCTTCCATATACCTGAATTGGGTACTTAGTTTTTCTTTTTTTGTGAAGGAATATATTGTATTCCAGCAAACATTAATTGCACTGTGATTTGCGAAGTTATTTTGATGAAAATAGACTCTTCCAATATTCATGGGGGCAATACCAAAACCGCCCCGAACAGGTATAAAAAGAAGTGCTGCCAAGAATATCCCAATGGGAAGAATTTTCCAACCCAATGTGGAATCGTCCAATTGAACCGGGCTGAAATATTTTTTATATATCCTGATGGAAATAAAGTATTGCAGGGCAAAAAATAACAGCAGGGAAACGATTTCAAAAATACTAACGGAAGCAAGGGCATCACCGGGAGTTTTAATATAAAGCAATGGAGTGACATCAAGCTTGAATCCCCAATAAGAATATAAATCCATATCCACCACCCCGAGGTATAAAACCAGGAATAGCATTAAGTAAGTATAAATATTGATGAAAATCCTTAAGAAATTCTGAAGGAACGGGAAGCTGAAGGCCATGAGCAATGCAGGTAAAAAGCTGATATAGCCTGCTGTGGACAAATCCAGGGGCAAACCATGGTAAAGCACTGCAAACCAGTCAAGAATGGATAACTCAAAAGACTCTTTATAATTGAAAAACATGAAAAATACTTTCTGCAAAAGAAAAATACCTATCCACAGAAAGAAATATTTTACAACAAAAAGAATACGGGACTTCATTTTATTTTAAGATATATGAAGCCCAAAATTAACAATTTATCCCGTTTTTAAGATAATTAATTTTCCCGGCAATCCATTCAAGATTGTGTCCGGTTAATCATTAATTTTTCGATTCTGAATGATCTTATAACCAATAAGAACTGATCGGGTAGAATTAAGTTTTTTCTGAAATTCAGGATAAAAAAGTTTGAATTTTTTTAATCTGGTCCCGGTTTATCCTTAGAATACTGTTCTATGGCCCTTGAAAATATAATTGCACCTTCTTTTGTTAAATCTCTTTGGAAACCCTTCCACTCCGGATGGGTTTCCTCTGCCCATTTTACCAGTTTTTCCATTTTTTTACCCCATAAATCGAAGTCAGCCCGGGTATATTTAATCGTTGACATTTTCGAAATTAAGTCTTCATGAAATTGTATTTCAAAAATATACTCAATGGGGGATTCATTCAGAAAATTTATCCGGTTACAGGATTTTTTCATTGTAATCATAAAAGAAGAATCTTCCTGTGTTAAGGCTAAAATTTCAAAATTTGGATGAAAAACAGAATCCCACTGAAGCAATCCATACAGTTCCTCTTTCGATTTTGCAATTTCAAATTCACCATCAGTAACTTTTACATTTTCATCAACAAGCTCAAGTGCTTTGAAAATTTCAGAACCGTTCAGGAAATGAAAGAATTCATGAATAAGGTTTTCATCTGTGTTCTTTTCCCGGGATGAATTGCAGGAAATGGCAGTAATCAATAAAAGCATTGATAAAGCAAATCTTATATATATCATTTTAGCTAAGGTATTATAATACAGGTATCCTGATTCAGGTCTGATAATATAAATGTAGAGAATAAAAATGAAATTTAAGAAAATATATTTGCTTTTATCTATTAATGGCTTTTTCGTATATCTCTAACCATTCTTCGAGTTTCATTTTAGAGACCAGTTCCCCGATCAGCTCATAAGGTAACTGGTCAACCTTTTTAAAACGGATACAGCTTTTACCCATATCAAGTTTGGTTTTATTGTGCTTAGGATATTCCTCAATAAACCATTTCTGAAGTTTTTCATCCACATAAATTCCGGAATGATATAAAGCGATGAAGTTCTTTTGCGAAGCGATACTCATAAAGGGTAAGGGGAGCTCCGGATTGACATGATAGCCCCTGGGATATATAGAATGAGGTACCACATAGCCAATCATTCCGTAGTTGATTACCTCTTTGAATCCTTCCGGTAAATTATCAAGAATAGTTTTCCTTAATTTTTTCATCGCTTCCTTACGATCTTCAGGAACTTGCTCGATATAGTGATCCGGATTTTTTGCCTCTATTTGCATATTACAATTTTAGAATATAACGGTGTATTGTAAAAAATTGTTCAAAAAGAGAATATCAGAATATTTAGATTTTTTTGTTGAATAATACTTTATCCTCGTTTAAGAGGAACTATTCGAGATAGTAAATCAGCTATATAGTCTCTCCCTTGCTTCATTTACAAGTTCGTCTTCAATGTAATCATCATAATCCATTAGTTTATCAATAATTCCTTTTGGAGTTAATTCTATAATACGGTTACATGTCGATTGTATAAATTCATGGTCATGGGATGACATAAAAATATTTCCCGGATAATTCACCAGGTTATTATTAAAAGCCTGGATGGATTCTAGGTCCAGATGGTTTGCCGGGGTGTCCAGTATGAGTGCATTGGCATTTTCAAGCATCATTTTAGCAATCATACATCGCATTTTTTCTCCTCCTGACAGCACATCTACTCTTTTATAAATATCCTCACCGCTAAAAAGCATTTTTCCAAGGTATCCGCGAATATACAGTTCTGAGGTATCATGGGAGAACTGGCATAACCAATCAAATAAAGTCATTTCATTCCTGAAAAACTCTGAATTATCAAGTGGCAGGTAGGCAGTTGTTATGGTTTGTCCCCATTTGTAAATTCCGGAATCTGGTTTTAGTCTGCCGTTAATAATCTCAAAAAAGCTTGTCATTGCTCTTGGGTCTTTAGACAGAAAAATGATTTTATCACCTTTTATTTTC
>CBDUPM010000196.1:0-5754 GCA_965369105.1 uncultured Bacteroidales bacterium
ATTTATATACTTTGCCAGTAGGAATAATTCCTTCCTGTCTGAAGACTGGTCCATGTTTCTCCACCATCAGTTGTTTTTAAAAGCCTGTCATAATCACCCGTTACTGCCCAGGCGTTATACCTGTCCACAGCATCCACTTTTCGCAGGTCCTGTGAAGTAGGAGAAGCTTGTTCAAACCAACCATCTTCATACTGAACGTCATTTACAACCAATACTGCATTTGAACTATAATCGGATCCACAGGAGTTGCTTACCCGGCAACGGTAATTTCCGGCATCACTAACTTGTAAATTTGATAGTGTTAATGAACTGCTTGTTGCTCCGGAAATATTGCTGCCATTTTTTTGCCATTGATAATATTTGGTTAGACTGCTGCTTGCCGACACACTGAATGTAACACTTTCCCCCACGTTTTTAGTCGCTCCCGAAGGATTGGAAGTAACGGTAGGTTCTGAGTTTACATACAAATAAGCCGAATTCGAATATTCAGTAAATTCTTTTCCAAAAAAAATAGGCTTGGCAGTAACTACACATCTGAATTGGGTTCTGTCAAAGGAAGTGGTCAGAGGAATGGTAGATTTATCGAAAGTAAGTATAAGTCTTGCCTCATCCTCGGTTCCTTTTGCAAGTGCAGGATCCACATTTGTCCAGATTCTGCCCTTATAAGGCAGGGCCTGCCATTGGATACCGGTAATAATATAGCTTTTGGTGCTTAGCTTTACAGCATAGCTTACCGTTGCTATTCCTTCACATTCTGTTACATTGGAAGGATGCCCGGTTATTACCTGGGCTGAGATGTTAGCTGAAATAAGGATGCTGCTTAAAAGAAAGAGCATCAGGATTACAAATTTTGAGTAGACTTTTTTCATATCATCAGGTTTTTATGTTGCAAAATAATTATACAATTTAAGGAAGTTTAGAGCTCAATTAAAGTTTTTTGTCAAAAATATATCCCTGGAAAAAATAGCTGAATTTGTTATATACTTTCAAACTACCTAACTCATAGCTTTAACATTCAAATGATCAGTATTATAGAACGTATTATACAAAATATTTTATCTAACCTGTAGTCAGATGTAAATTCATTCGTCAAATGAGGTGTTAATTTCACAGTTTTTTAAGATTTTTATTTGAAAATCAGGATCTTTGACTGATTGATATTTTTTCCGTTTTCTAATCTCAGGTAATACATACCTTTCGATAAATGATAATCTTCCGGCTGAAAAACGACTTCATGATTTCCGGCTGGCTGGTTTCCGTTAAAAAGATTGCAAACCTTCTCGCCGAGAATATTATATACCTCAAGCCTGATATGGGATTCTTTATTTATTTTATATTTAATCCGGGTTTCAGCAGAAAAAGGATTCGGGTAAATTTTCAGGTACAGGTCGTTTGCTATGAAATCACTTAGTCCGTTTGCTGATTTTGTATCATCCAGGTTTGAAAGAGAATGAACAAATGGTCCGCGACTGGCCTTTTTATTTTCTGGATTCTCCAGGTAAATTACTTCCGGAGTATTCACACGGATCTGGTAATAATAAGTGGTTCCTCCCTGGGTTTTCAGGTCAGAAAAGCTATAAATATCATCGCTTCTTCTCATGACCGAATCAATTACTTCAAGATTATCCGGACTGGTTCCCCTGAGAATATGGAAATAGTCATATCCGAAGCCTTCATAATGATTCCATTCCAGTAATGGATTTCCATCCTTATCTAAAGTGGTAATCACCTGCATACTTTTATGTCCTCTTTCTTCTACGAATGTTGAGCGGTTATCGCAGCTGTCCACCACCATCATATTATAAATCCTTGGGCTGGCTCTGGGATCTGTATTCTGATCGATGACAAGATTATTATAGCTAAAATCATGGATGGTCATCATATTATCTGTATTGGTTCCGTAGTAAAACTCGTATTCCATGGTACGTTTACCATCCGTTTTGGAAAAGACTACAATATTTTTGTCTTCTTCCGGATCATAACTAACCAAAAGAATTTTTTCTTCTTCATTTGGATATTGAAATTCCAGTGAGATTTCTTTTTCAGAAGTACATCCGTATTCATCTGTAGCAGTTACAATATAATTTCCGGTTGTGTCAACATCTATAACGGGTTCTGTTTCAGTGGTATTTATCCATTCGTAGAGAATGGCCCCAACCGGATTTTCAACATTTGCTTCTATGGTTACAATTTCTCCTTTACAGTAATACTCTTCATTTGGAGTTAAAACATTTATAACAGGGTTCATAACCATTTCAATAAGAATGGTATCCCCATCATTTTCGTCGCATTCATTTGTCACACTTACAAAATAAGTACCTGGTTCTGTGATAGTTAAAAACTGATCGGTGCTGCCGTCAGACCAGTTGAACAAAACTCCGTCCCCGGCGTCCAGGATAATAGCCCCGCCTTCACAAATAAGGGTGTCATTGCCAAGATCTACAATCAGTTCATCACATTGAGCTTTCAGGCTTATGTTAGAAAATATCAAGGATAGAATAAAAAATCCTTGCAGAAATTGATATAGTTTCTTCATGGCTGGGTATTTAATTTAACTTAATCATACGGGCAATATTTTTTTAAGATACTTAATAGACTGTTAAATTGACCAATTGGTTGTTTCTGATGATGAATTTTTCACAATTGAGGATGAATAAAGCCAAATTATTTTACCAGATTATTATATATTTGTATACTATCAAGAAAGAAAAGATGAAGTTTAGCTTATTGAGTTTAGCACTTTTGTTGATTCCATATTTGGGTTTTGGGCAAAGCAGTACCAGGGATAGTTTACTGAACCTGCTAATATCAGCTGAAAAAACTGAAATTCCGATAATATACAGGGAATTGGCAGATGAATATGTCAATAACTTTTTGGATTCGGCTCTGTTCTTTGCCCAAAAATCTTTAGAAAGTGCTCAGGAAATTGATAATGAGTATCAGGTTGGTCTGGCACATTATACCTTAGGAAATGTAAAATTCAACAGCGCTCAATTTGAACAGGCTATTCTACAGTTTTCTCAGGCCAGAACAATTTTCACCCGATTAAAAAAGGAAGAAGACCTGGGAGAGTCTTTGTTAAAGCTTGGAATGAGTTATTCAAATCAAAATAATTTTGAAGAAGCTTTAAATATCGCATTGGAAGCGAAGGCTATTGGGGAAAAGCTTAATGATCCCTTGCTGGTAGCAAATGCATTGCAAAATATTGCTACTATTTATTTTGGACAAAATAAAGATGATGAGGCACTGGAAACATATAACCAGGTATTGGAAATATATGAAGAACTTGGGGACCTGGAGGATATGGCAATAATTCTTTCCCGCCTGGGAAGTTTTTACTCGGCTAAATCCGAGTTCGAAAGGGCTATTGAATATTATCAGAAGAACCTTGAAATTAAAATTGAATTAGACAATAAGAGGGGTATTGGAATTGCATATAATAATTTAGGAAACCAGTATCTGAGGTTGAGTGAATTTGACCTGGCCATTGAAAATTATAAAAAATCCCTGGAGATTTTCAAGGAGATAGGAATGGACAATGGGACCGCTGCCTCACTAACCGGGATGGCTGTGATCTACGAGTACCTCAAACAATATGAATCTGCCCTTGAGGTACATAAAGAGGTACTGGAAATCAGGAAAAAGCAGGACAGGCCGTCTGATCTTGCCAATACCAACAGCAATATTGCCATAACTTATTCATCCTTGTTATTTGATACACTTACAAATATTTATGGAGAGATGTTTATTGATACTATTCTTTCCAAAAATATTAAACCGGATATAGAATATGGAAAAGAAGCTATCCGGTATAATACCACCGCATTGGAAATCAGAAAAGAGATCAATGATATCAGGGGTCTGAGCATTACCTTGCCTAATCTGGGAAATATGTACCTCTACATGGGAGAAATGGATAAAGCGGAAGCCTATTTTACGGAATGGCTCCAATTACCTGAGGATGTTCACGATAATGAAACCAAAATTGCCACCTACCTGGGACTGGGAAAGATTTCAATGTACAGAAGAGATTTTAACACGGCCAAGGTATATTTTAATCTTGCCCTCAGGATAGCAGATAAAATCAAGAAAAGAACTTTTATTGAATACTCAACCAACAATCTTGCTGAAATCTATGCCCGCACCAACGATTTCAAGGAAGCTTATTTTTATCATAAACGCTTTCATAATGTCTTTGATTCCCTGAACCAGGAACAAATGAGGGATCAAATTTCTGAGATGCAGGTTAAATATGAAACAGAGGCCAAAGAAAAGGAAAATGAGTTGCTCCGGATTGAGCAGGAAGTGCAGGCCAGTAAATTAAAAAATTCAAGAAATGCGCTGATTGCTGCTATCCTGGTAGTATTGGTGTTTGTCGGATTGGTAATTCAGTTGATCAGACAAAACGCTTTTAAAAGAAAAGCAAATCTTGAGCTAGCCAGGAAGAACAGGCTGATTACCGAACAAACCAAAGAGATTACTGACAGTATACAATACGCCAGCCGGATACAAAATGCGGTTTTACCTCCGGAAGACATACTTTCCAATCTTTTACCTGAACATTTTATTATCTATCGTCCCAGGGATATCGTCAGTGGTGATTATTTCTGGATAACAGAAAAAAATAACAGGATCATTACCATTGTAGCCGATTGCACCGGTCATGGAGTGCCAGGTGCATTTATGAGTATGCTTGGCGTCGCCTATCTCAATGAAATAATAAGTAAGCATGATAATATCCATGTGGATGAAATTCTGAATGAACTCAGAAACCATGTAATTGATTCACTCCATCAAACCGGAAGGGAAGGGGAGAATCAGGATGGAATGGATGTGGCTTTATATATCATAGACAAGAAAACGAAAGAACTTGAATTTGCCGGTGCCAATAATCCGCTAATTATTTTCAGAAAAGGTGAAATGATTGAGCTAAAACCCGATAAAATGCCCATCGGTATTCATACCCGGGCACATGAACCTTTCACCAAAAAGGAATTTCAATTAAAGGAAGGGGATATGCTGTACGCTTTTTCTGATGGATATGCTGATCAGTTTGGAGGTCCGCAGGGTAAAAAGTTCATGATTAAAAATTTCAGAAAACTTTTGCTGTCAATAAGTAAAAAATCATTAAAAGAACAGAAAAAAATCCTGGAAAACAGTCTGGATACCTGGATGAAAAATACCAAGCAAATTGATGATATTATAGTAATGGGGGTAAGAGTTAAGGGATTTTAAACCATCTATATTGTTTCTTATTGCTGTTTTCAAAAAGATATATCAATCTTTTCAATTTGACAGCTTTCATAAATTAATTTGCGTTATTGGGTAAGCTTTGCCATTATATATTGAATTTGACTGGTATTGAAACCTGCATAGCTTATTCCTATATCGGCTTATCCTGTTTTATCCGAAAAAGCAGGCATGTTTATCCTCATTGACAATGGCAAAGAAACTATGAATATCTTTTACTTCAGGCATAGGTTCATACAACTCCCATTTTCCACTGGCTCTCATCCAGTATAGTTTCCACAAGCCCTGGCTTTTTATAAACCTGGCCTTTGCGAATTCAAGGTGGATTTTCTCATCTGGCATATTCCATCTGGGCCTGACCTCAAATAATATAAGGGTGTTGTTTTCAAAACTATAACCAATATCGAGCTTTTCTCTGATTTGAGCAGGAGGACGCATTTCTTCCACCATTTGCTTGATTAAAGCTTCCTGGAAATTGATAGTCTCATCAAATGGCATAGTTAA
>CBDUPM010000197.1:0-5753 GCA_965369105.1 uncultured Bacteroidales bacterium
ATCCTTTGTAAGTCTGTTCCTGTATTTAATGAGTTTATTCCTTTTTGCTTTTTCATACCTTGGATTTTATGATGAGTTTTTTCACAGAACCAATGACAGTGTTCCCATAGGTTTACCGGTATATTTTTTAACACTGGTTTTATTTCTCCAGGTAAGTAAAAAGTACCTTCTTCTGGAGAAAAATTTACCGGGCTGGAATACGGTAACCAATGTCTTAATGTTTTTCCTGATTCTATCCATCCCTTATTATTATCTGACCGTTTACATTGAAAAATTTTACAATAATTTTCTTGTTTTCTCTTCATTATTTTTCTTCGCAGCTGCAGCAATATTGGGTTTAATTGAATCATTTATGTTGTTTAATAAGGAGAGTAAAGCAAAATATTTCCTGATAGCAAACCTGATTGTTGTAATTTCACTTGCCATAAATATTCTATTTGAAAACAGGTTTCCTGTTGTAGTTGGCTCTGTAATTCAGGGTTTTATATTTACGATTGGCCTGGCGGAAGAAATTAAAATTCTCGACCAGCAAAAATTAAAATATCAACAGAGTCTGATCAGTCAGCTGGAAGTAAATCTTACCTTAAAAGATAATGTGAATATTGAATTGGAAAACAAGGTCGAAGAAAGAACCAGCGAATTGCAGCATACCAATATGGAACTCCAGGAAAAAAACAACATCGTGGAGCAACAAAAAGAATTGCTGGAAATCAGGAATAAAGAAATAAAGGATAGTATTGAATATGCAAAACGAATTCAAACTGCATCCTTTCCTTCCCGGAAAATCATTGAAGAGATTAGTAAAGATTATTTCATTTTTTACAAACCCAGGGATATCGTAAGTGGAGACTTTTACTGGTTTGGTGAAGTGGAAGGTAAAGTGATAGTAATAGCAGCTGACTGCACTGGTCACGGAGTTCCCGGAGCATTTATGAGTATGTATGGAATTGCATTCCTGAATGAGATAGTGAACCGGGAAAAAATTTATAGTCCGGATGAAATCCTGAATACCCTCAGAGATAAAATTGCGGTTTCACTTAATCGTGGGGACGATGAGTTTGAAACCATGGATGGTATGGATGTAGCTGTAATGACGATAGATAAATCCACATCTAAATTGCTTTATGCAGGAGCTTTTAATTCTTTATATCTTATCAGGAACGAACAGTTACAAACGATTTATGCCGATAAAATGCCGGTAGCTTTTTACCAGAAAATGGATCCTTTCACGCTCCATAAAATGGACATGAAATCAGGAGACTGCTATTATATTTTTACGGATGGTCTGATTGACCAGTTTGGTGGCGGAGAAGGAAAGAAATTCCTGGCAAAAAGGTTAAGAGATATATTGGTTGAAATCAATGAGCTTAGCATGCAGGAACAGCTGGAACAACTGGAACAGGCATTTACCGAGTGGAAAGGAAGTTATTTCCAGGTAGATGATATCCTGATGATAGGAATAAGAGTCTGAGCAAAATGATTGTGTCTTTTAAGTTTTTCAATAAAAAAAAGGCAGCTCAAATTTCTTTAAGCTGCCCTTCTTACTCATAGTTTACCCTTACTTATTAACTATCTGTCAAACTAAAACCTGAAATCTTACAATTCTCCGAATCCGGACCTATAAATAAGCGAAAACTACCGGGTTCCGTTATGTATTCGAAATCACCATTCATGAATTCCAGATCCTTAATTTTTAATTCAAAGCTGACTTCCTTTGATTCTCCGGGTTCAAGAGATATTTTATGAAAGCCTTTTAATTTTTTAACCGGGGGTGTAATGCTTGCCACCATATCCCGGATGTATAATTGTACTATTTCCTCACCCTGGTATTTACCTGTATTGGTTATGACTATGGAAGCCGTTAAGGAAGCTTCGCGGGACATAATTGTATCCGATAAACTTATTTCAGAATAATCAAAGCTTGTGTAGCTGATACCATAACCAAAGGGGTATAAAGGACTATTGGGAGAATCAATATACTTACTTTGATATTTAAAACTTCCATCATTCGGCCTTCCGGTATTTTTCATATCATAATGAAGGGGAATCTGACCTACAGACATGGGAAAAGTCATCGTTATTTTGGCTGATGGATTGTAATCACCGGATAGTACATTGGCAATGGCCTGTCCTGCCATACTGCCGGGTTGCCATGCATAAACTATGGAGGGAATATTTTCCTGCATCCAGCCGATTGTCAGTGGTCGTCCGGCAAAAATGACGGCAACAACCGGTTTTCCCAGTTTATTTATCTCTTCGACAAATTCCTGCTGTACACCCGGCAATCCAATTTTGGTCCTGCTGGCAGCTTCACCACTCTGCTGGTAATTCTCTCCGATAGCCAGTATAACCAGGTCACAATTTCTTGCCAGCTTAATGGCATTTGAAAATCCTTCTTTATTCTCACCGGAAAAATCAACTCCCTTTTCCGAATAGACCCTGCTTCCCGGAAACTTATTCTCTATGGCCTCCGTAAGGGTGATCATTTCTTTGACAGAGCCCGATGCATGCCAGCTCCCAAGCATATCGATTTTATTTTCTGCCAGCGGTCCTAATACTGCAATTTTAGGGTAAGTCTTCTTTATAGGTAATATTTTTTCACCCCTGTATTCTTCATTCTTCAATAAAACGATTGATCTTTCCCCTGCATAAAGAGCATGGTCAAAAAGTTGATCGGATAATACAATTTCTTCTTCTCTCTCTAAATCAAGATACCGGTAAGGGTCTTCAAAAAGCCCTAAATCATATTTAAGTACCAGAACTCTTTTTACTGCCTGATTGATTTTTTCAATTTCAACTTTTCCTTCATCCAGCAGTTCGACCATATATTTATAGTATGCAGCACCCTGCATGTCCATATCAACACCGGCATTTATTGCCAGTTCTGCAGAATGCTTAATATCGGCTGCATAACCGTGATTTACCATTTCATATATTGAACCATAGTCGGTAACAACCAATCCCTCATATTTCTCTTCCTTTCTTAATAATTCATCAAGCAGGTATTTACTTCCTGAGGCCGGCACACCAAATAATTCATTAAAGGATGTCATTAAAGAGGCCACACCCACGTCAAAGGCCGCCTTATACGGAGGATAATAATCTTCGAGAAAAACCCTCTTCGACATGTCCACCGTATGGTAATCTCTTCCTGCCTGCGGGGCGCCATATGCCGCAAAATGCTTAACACAGGCTGCTAATGTTGACGGATCTGAGAGATCCTCGCCCTGGAATCCACGGACCTTTGCACGGCTAAAAATGCTACCCAGCAGCACATCCTCTCCTGATCCTTCCGCTACCCTTCCCCATCTTGGATCCCGGCTAATATCCACCATTGGATTAAATCCCCAGTTTATTCCTGAAGCACTTGCTTCCAGGGCAGCCAGACGCGCCGATTTTTCAACCAAAACCGAATCCCAGCTGCAAGCCTCTCCTATTGGAACAGGATAAATAGTTCTGTGACCGTGAATAACATCATAACCAAACAACAAAGGAATCCCAAGCCGGGTTTCATTCACAGCCAGTTCCTGCAATTCCATGTTATAAGCAACGGTGTGAGCATTAAACAGGTTACCACATTTTCCTGTTACAATATCTTCCCTGTATGTATCTCTCAGGGTAGGGCCGGTAACATCCCATCCGCTGGTAAAAAGGGTTAATTGCCCAATCTTCTCCTCAAGGGTCATTATATTCAATAATGAGTCGGCATAAATCTCTGACCTGCTTTGTGTTCCATTTGGAGTGTTGCAGGAAAACATTATAAAAGAAGCAGCTGTTATGAAAGAAAAATTTCTTAAATATTTCACGTTAAAAAAATTAATAGTTAAAACCTAATAAGTCAAGGCCATCCTGTATTTCAGGACAGGACATAAATAAATTCCATAATAATTGGGTCCGGTAATTTTCTATCATCAGAATTATAGGGCCCTGGTCTATAGCGAGATAAGAGCTTGCATACCAGTTTTCCGTTGCATTAAACGCATCATGAAAACCATAGCTTCCCCAAATTCTGTCTCCCAGTAAATAGTAGAAATGCCTGATGACCTCCATCGATTCTTCCGGGGTAAATGGAAGGGATGAAATGGCGGCAGTGGGTGTAATAACTCCCCTGTCATTGGTAGGAGAGTGAGCACTATAGCCACTGTTTCCATCGCTTGCGGTTAATCCCCAGCACGACTCGCTGTAAGAAATATAGTTTTTAGGATTGTCAATGCAATAAGCCCGGTTTATAAGGGTGTGATTGACCACCTGTTCCCAATAATCGGCATATGTGTCAGATAAATTCCGTGGATCCAGACCCAGATAGGTATATTGTTCAAAAAACAGTGGACCTCCATATGCCTGGTTTCCAAGGGGTAATTTAATATTGTAATAGGTATTGCCATTTATCATACTTCCATTCCTTGCCCAACCCTGGTGGTAAACTTCTGCCGGAATTCCATGAGTTTTTGAAGCAGCAGCCACTACATAGGTAATTAATGCTTCATTATAACCCTGGAGTTTATGATTTTTTTCCCAGAAGTAATTTGGTGACCAATGCCAGTACAGAACATTCTGATTGTTTTGTCTGTACCAATCCCATTCCACTTCGTCTACCAGTGTGTTAATATTTTCAATGAGGGTATTTTCGAGAGCAATATCCGGATTTAAATATTGCCGGAAAGTTAGTAATCCCATAATAAGATAGGAAGTTTCCACTATATCTCCTCCATTGTCGTTTGAGCTAAAGGGAATTACTTTCCCGGTGGAACCGTTCAGCCAGTGCGACCAAACTCCGTGAAACCGGTCTGCCGTGGCAAGAAAGTTCACAATTTTGTTTAATCTTTGAATTCCTTCCTCGCGGGTGATATAATTTCTTTCGATACCTACAATGATTGCCATGATTCCAAAACCGGACCCCCCGCTGGTAACTGTTTCTCCACTGGTATTCCTTTCCCTGGTCAAACCACTCACAGGGTGAGCGAAATCCCAGAAATACTTAAATGTTTGTTCCTGGACGAGATCCAGCAATTCTTCATCCGTAATTTCAGGAAATTTATAACTGGAGTCCAGCTGAGTATAAAAATCAAACTGATATCCGGAAAACTCTCTTTCCGTGGCTGTTCCTAAATCAGAAGAAATGGAAAAGCTGAATTTTCTTAAGTCCGGAAGGGTTTCCGTTACCTTAAAGGTGAAAAGAGTATCACCCTGGCCTGAAACATCCATGTCAAAAGGCAATGATGCCAGCTTTAAAGAACTATGGTTTACCAAATCGGAAACAGATATTGCAGGAGAAACTAATACGCTGAATTCAGGTTGTAAACTAATACCGCTTATACGCGAACTGCCCATCACTTCCTGTCCATCAATACTTGCTCCGAGAATTTCAAGAGGAGGATTCAAAGTTTCGAATGAAACCAATAAGTTTGTAAAAACTTCCCCTTTTGATCCTTTTAGACCATCCTTTATTTGAAGAGTATATGAGGTTTTCTCTGTAAGTTTATTAACAGGTCGCAGAGAGACCGTTTTATTATTATCAAGAAAGGAATACAATAATTCTATAATACTTTCATCTGAATCGCTTAGGAGAATGTTTTTGCCAACGGTTGTGGTATCCAGCGCCTGGGAAAATCTGATTACAAGAGGCTGATCCAGTTTTTGTCCTTCATTAGAATCATTCAGTTTTAAGTCCTGTGTACCCAGACTGATGGATATTAGTTGAAGATTTACCGGCTCTGTTACCGGTTCCTTATTTTTTTTACAGGATAAAAGTG
>CBDUPM010000198.1:0-5739 GCA_965369105.1 uncultured Bacteroidales bacterium
GTTATTACCAGTCTTTTCGAAAAGTTCTTTTTTCACAAAGCGTACGAAGGAATATGTTACAGAATTATTATTATAAAGGACACTAAGAACTGCATCTTTCCTTCACTTTGTTCAGGAAAATTCGCAGTTTAGGGGCTATTTAATTTTAGAGTTTCTTTTTTTCATGACATTCTGTGGATAATTGCAAAAATCCACCTCATCAGAGACATCAGCGTATCAGCGGGAAACTGTTCAAATTTGCCAACTGCCAACTTCTTTTGTTTCTCGCAAAGGTTCACAGAGGAAATCCGCAAAGGTTCGCAAAGAAATATAATGTTTTGAGGCTTTTTTTCTTCCTTAGTGAGACTTTGCGTCTTCACTTTGCGGAACTTTGCGAGAACCTCTTAAATATTGCCAACTGCAAACTCTTTAATTGTTTCTCGCGGATTTACGCGGATTGAAAACCCGCAGATTACGCTGAAAAAATATCTTTATATCTATTAATAATTGAAAAAATCAGCTGCATCAGCGAGAATCTCTTCATTTTTGCCTACTGCCAATCTTTTAATACCCTCACCCCTGGCTCCCCTCCGTATGAGGAGAGGGGTTGGGGGTGAGGAGAAAAAACGAGTCCCACTATTTCTTAATAATCTGTATCGCCTGAATTTCGCCATCAGAACCAACAATACTAACAAAATACATTCCCGGGGCAAAAGCAGAAAAATCCAGTTCTGAATTTATACTATCTACTTTTTTGCTAAAAATTACTCTTCCACTGATATCTGAAACTTTTAGCTCAGAAACCATTTGTTCACCATTCACATAGAGTTTATCTGTTACTGGATTTGGATAAAGGGAAAACCAATTCTTATTGGATTTTATTTCTGGTTTAGAATTGCTAATATCAGGTACTTCAAACTGCTTGGTGGTGAATAGTTTATATTCTCCCGGTTCGAGGGTGAAATTCATACTCAGATCCGTAACATTTATTTCTTCCCCGCTGAAGTATTCAAACCAGGGTCCGGTTTGACTGAATTCAGCACTCATTGTTCCCTGGGAGACATCAAAATTACCAATTACTCTTACATCCATGTCTGCATGATTTAACCCGATTCTTTTCATGGAACCGTTTACATTCAGGGTAAAGTCTGCGCTTGAAAAAGCAGGTTCAGAAATGCGTAGCTTAATAAGCTCAGAGAAAACCTGGCGTAATCGTAAGCGGGAATCATAATAGTCCCAACGGATAGGCTTGTTTCCCACCCGTCCGTTATAATCAATTGAATAATCATAGCCCATCTCTCCGAATTGCCAGATCATTTTAGGTCCGGGGATCGTAAAAAAGAATGCCGCTGCCAGTTCCTGTCTTCTCAGAGCGGTTTCAAGATCTTTGATACTGTAATCACCCAGGATGTTGCCATGTTCCAGATTTTTGAACATTAATCTTTCTTCATCATGACTTTCCATATAACCAATCACATGGGGAACGGTCCATCCCCTCTTTTTATAGGAAATCCAGCTGAAATCAGATTTGTTGCTGTCATGGTAACCCATGGTGGCTTCATTATAATTATAATTCGCATTTCCCCATACCATCATACCATATTCCGCCAATGCTTTTTCTTCATCATTAGCGGTAAAATGTTCCAGAATCACATAAGCATTTTCATTGACATTCCAGATTTCATCCGCCATTCTTTTCAGAAAACCCACTCTTTGAGCATCATATTGTGAAACCGTTCCTTCATTCCAAACCGGGTATCCGTCTCCGTTTAATCCTATGTAAGAACTTTTTTGTGTGATTCCTTTGGTGAGGTCAAACCGGAATCCGTCAATTCTATACTCTTCCATCCAGAATTTGTTAACCCTGTCGATAAAAGCCTTGGTTTCGTCCGTGGAATGATCAAAATCGTAACCTACACTGTAAGGATGCCTGGCCTGGTATTCATCATCTATATCATTTGCCTCAAAATCTTCATTATACCATGGATTTTCTGAAGTGGGCCATCCTTTTTCATTCATGTATAATCTTACCAGGGGCGATTGCCCAAAGGAATGGTTAAATACCATATCCAGAATTACAGCTATGCCTCTTGCATGACATTCATCAACAAATGCCTTCAAATCATTTTTTGGTCCATAGTACTTATCAGGAGCAAAATAATAAGAGGGATTATAACCCCAGCTCTCATTTCCTTCAAATTCGTTTACAGGCATCAGTTCTATGGCATTTATACCTAATCCTTTAAAATAATCAAGGGTGTCGGTGAGTGTTTTCCAGTCGTGGGCAGCCAAAAAATCCCTTACAAGCAATTCATAAATAATCAGATCCTCATTATCATGAGCTGCAAAATTATTTGTCCAGCTATATTCTTCCTGGTTTGTTTGTAAAACAGAAACTATTTCAGTGGTTAATTCATAGGGGTATTCCTTCAATCCCGGATAAATTTCATCAGTGATCCATTGGTCATTATAAGGATCCAGAATTTTTTCTGAATAAGGATCCGCTATTATTAAATTTCCGTCAATCAGGTATTGGAATGCATATTCCTGTCCGGGATTCAAATTATCGATGCTGATCCAGTACCTGTTTTCAAACCTTTTCATCCGGTAGTCGCTACCTGGAAGCCAATTATTAAAGTCTCCGATCACAAAAACATTTTCCTTAAATGGAGCAAAAAGAACCAGGTTAACTGAATTGTTATTTATGTAATTAATTCCATCCTCCATCCCGGCAGGGACTTCTTCAACCACCTCATCATCAAGGATATGAATAAAGACAGAATCTGCTGCAATCTCCTCTCCCATACTGGCAGTCAGCTTCACCCAGTAATCTCCTGGCTGGCTGAAATTCAGCGTGTCGCTGATATTAATTGAAGTGGCTGTTTTTAAAACAGACTCATTAGCATAGATGGTTAAATCGGCCTCTAAAGTTGAGGACCCTGAAAAAACTATGTCAGTGTTTATATCTTCAATCAGATATGAAGCAGGATTTAGGATTGATACCGTTAATCCCATCTCAAAAACTTCAATAAAAATATCTTTGTTTCCTTCTTCCTTTCCTTCGTAATAACTCGAACCACTGTAGGGTTCATCACTCCGGAATACCATTGCTATATGCGTAATGGTCTCCTCTTCAGGAACCCCAAAATAAGTTCTGATATCCGGTTGTAGGTCCAGTTCATATAAATCCGTTTCTCCCTCAATCCTTGTGAGTTTTGTTTCAGGAGTATTCTCCCCCCAGCCGGTCTTGACATATCTCCATTCTGAATTACTACCACTCAGATCGGTTAAAACTCCAATGTGGGCATAAACATCACCGGAGTAAGCTTCTAATCCGCCGGAGCCTTCGCTTGCATTAAAAATTATCTTTACAGCCTGGTTGTCGAATGGCAATGCAGGTTCTGAACTAACTACCTGCGAGAATACCTTAAATGGAATCAGCAAGCTTAATAAAAGGAAAATATTGGTTTTCATATGATTTATCTTTAATTCAATTCTAAAATATAGGGCGTTTGGGCTTTTAATTTCAACTCAGATGATACATTCAGTTCCTCTTTGCTGATTATGTCATAACCTGTTCTTGCCTTCCCTAACATGCCGGAAAAGCGATCCATCCGGAGTGAACAGGTCTTTTTGTTTTTATTTAAAATAACCATGACTTTTTTACTCTCATTATACCTGAAATATACATATACCCCATCCACCGGGGCAAAATGAGTCAGTTTTCCATCATGAATAACGGGATTTTCTTTTCTCCAGTTTAATAGCAGGGAAAAAAAGTCCTGCATTTCCTTTTCATCTTTTCCCAGGTTTTCACCTGTAAAGGCATTTGTTTTATCTCCATCCCAACCTCCCGGGAAATCCTTTCGGATAAGTCCGTGATCATTTCCTTCTGTATGAGTCATTAGAATTTCTGACCCATAGTATATCTGGGGGATACCCCGCATTGTCAGAAAATAGGTTATCCCCAGTTTATATAATTTCTGATCCATTCCCAGCTGCATATAAAACCTGGACATATCATGATTATCAGGAAAGATTACCAGATTATTCGGATCAGGATATATGTAATCGTTTGACAAGGCTTCATAAATCTTTATAAGTCCCGTACCCCAGCTTTCTGGTTCTTTTAAACCTTCAGTTACCGCATGCTGAAGCGGAAAGTCAAAAACGGAGGGTAGATTTGGCTCATAACCATCCGCATTATTTTTACCTTTTTGCCAGTAGGAAACCGTCAGCGGATTTGTACTCCATTCTTCTCCCACCATATTAAAATCCGGATATTCTTCCAGTATCCTTTTACACCAGTCTGCCATCATAAATTTATCCGGATAAGGATAGGTATCCATTCGTATACCTGCAATTCCAGAATATTCAATCCACCAAATGCTGTTTTGTATCAGGTAAGTCGCCAGGAAGGGATTTCTTCCGTTCAGATCAGGCATGGTGGGAACAAACCAGCCATCGCGCATTAATTCAATATCTTCATCTGAAGCGTAAGGATCCTGGTTAACGGTTCGCCTGTGATTGGTGATTTTATAATCATCCGAATAGTTTATCCAGTCTTTTGAAGGCAGGTCCTTCATCCACCAGTGCTCCGATCCGCAATGATTAAAAATCATATCCATTACCATTTTGATCCCTTTTTCGGATGCAAGTTGAGTCAGTTTCTTATAATCTTCATTAGTTCCGTACCTGCTGTCCACTTTGTAAAAATCTGTTGTTGCATAGCCATGATAGGAAGCTTCCGGCTGATTATTTTCAAGTAGCGGGTTTAACCATAAGGCCGTAAATCCCATTTTTTCAAAATAATCCAGGTTGTCCCTTATTCCTTTAATATCTCCTCCATGCCTTCCATAAGGGTCCCCTCTGTCCAGGACTGTTTCGAGCATATTTTGATCTATATCGTTGGATGAATCTCCATTGGCAAAGCGATCGGGCATAAGCAGGTAAATCACATCGGAACTATTAAATCCTTCCCTGTTTTTTGAATTCTTTTCCCTTGGATGTAAATGATATTCGTAAACAGATAATAGCTTTCTGTTGGATGTAAATTTAATAGGAAAGCTTCCTGGTTTAAGATCTTCTGATAATTCCAGGTTCAAAAAAATGTAGTTCGGATTTTCAATACGAGCGACAGATTTCAGTTCGACCCCTTGATAATCAATTTCTACTTTCGATTCGGATACCATTTCCCCGTGAACGAGTATCTGCAATTCTGAAGAATTCATACCTGTCCACCAGAAGGGTGGTTCCAGGTGCTCAATCTGGGCTTGTAAGCTAAATTGAATAAAAAGTAAAATAATTATCAATCTGTTTATTTTCATCGGAATTGTTTTATTGTAAAATGGGTTCTAAGCCAACATCTTATAAAATTAAAAAGGGCTATCTTAAATTTAAGACAGCCCTTTAAAATATTTATAAAACTAATTTTTAATTATCGTACCGGTCTTATTCCACGGATCAAGAGTGATCGTATAATTTCCGTCTTCTGTAATGGCAAAATTAGCGCCTTCCTGTTCCAGTGCATTCAGGTCTCCACCCAAATTAATGGCCCAGTCATCATCGGCCCTGAATTTCCATTCACCAGCAACTAAATCTAAAGTTACAGTCAGGACACCATTTCCTTCATCCCAGGTCATATCTGTATCATCATCCCATGCACCGGAAGTTGCATCACCAATAACTCCCCAGTGATGAGCTTCAAATGTATAAGCCAATGGCGTACTTAGATTTAATTCTACAACATAATCAGCTGCA